>JAGQJJ010000027.1 GCA_020430675.1 Myxococcales bacterium | reverse complement strand
TTGCCGCGCATGCACGAGGAAGGCGCGCCCCGACTCGGTCAGCGCCGTGTGGCGCCGGTACTGGTTCCAGTCGCGCTCGGTGACGCGCCACGACAGCAGCGGATCGGCGGCCAGGGTTTCCAGGCGCTGCTTCTGGGCGTCGGCGCTCAGGTGCATCCAGAACTTGATGATCAGCGTGCCGTTGGCGGCGAGCAGCGACTCGAAGTCGGCGATCTCATCGAGGCGGTCGACGAAGGTCGCCGCGCCGATGCGGCCGGTGACCCGCTCGGTCATCGGCCGCGTGTACCAGGCCCCGAAGCGCAGCGCGAGGCGGCCATGGGGCGGCAGATCACGCCAGAAGCGCCAGAAGAACGGCCGCGAACGCTCCTCGTCGGTGCGCGCGCCATAGGCCAGCGTGTCGAGCCAGCGCGGGTCCATCCAGGCGTTGAGCCGGTTGACCGTGTCGCCGGTGCCGGCCTTCTCGACGCCCGCAAACAGCGCCAGCACCGAAAACGGCGCCTGCCGCAACCGAAACTGCGCGTCGAGCAGCGCCCGCCGCAGATGGGGCTCCTCCGCGTCATAGGTCTTCGGGTCAAGAAATTGCGGATGGCTGGCGGTCTCAAACATGCCTACTCCCGGACGACGGCGACCTCGCCTGATGCGCAACCCGCTGCTTGGTGGGTGCGTGGCAGGGGCGTATGATAGCGCCGTCTGGACGAAGGGGGACGTTATGTGGGTCTGGTGGATCGTGCTCGGTCTGGTGCTCGCGGTGGTGGTCTATGACCTGTTTCAGCGCAAGCACGCAATCCTGCGAAACTTTCCGATCATCGGGCACTTCCGCTACCTGCTGGAAGCCGTCGGCCCCGAGCTTCGCCAATACATCGTCACCGGAAACGATGAAGAGCGCCCTTTCAGTCGCGACCAGCGGCGCTGGATCTATGCGTCGTCGAAGAAGCAGAACAATTACTTCGGCTTCGGCACCGACAACCACTTCGAGGAAGAGTCCAACTACCTGATCATCAAACACAGCGCGTTCCCGCTCGAAGACCCGCATCCGGGCGAGCCGGGCTATGACCCGCTGTATCCCCTGCCCTGCGCGAAGGTGATGGGCGCCGGGCACGGGCGCGCCAAGGCGTTTCGGCCACGATCGGTCGTCAACATTTCGGCGATGAGCTACGGCTCGTTGAGCAAAGCGGCGATCGAGGCGCTCAACCGCGGCGCGGCCATCGCCGGCTGCCTGCACAACACCGGCGAAGGCGGGGTCTCGCCGCACCATCTGCACGGCGGCGAGCTGATCTGGCAGGTCGGCACCGGCTATTTCGGCTGCCGCACGCCCGAGGGCCAGTTCGACCTCGACAAGCTGGTCGCCACCTGCGCCAGGCACCCCATTCGCGCCATCGAGATCAAGCTGAGCCAGGGCGCAAAACCCGGCCGGGGCGGCGTGCTGCCGGCGCCGAAGGTGACGGCCGAGGTCTCGCAGATCCGCGGCATTCCGATGGGCAAGGACTGCATCAGCCCGTCGGGCCACCGCGCCTTTCACGATGTGCCGAGCCTGATCGACTTTATCGAGCGCATCGCCGAGGCCACCGGGCTGCCGGTCGGCATCAAGTCGGCCGTGGGTCAGACCGACTTCTTCGAGCAGCTCGCCGACCGCATGGTCGCCGAGGGACGCGGGCCCGACTTCATCACCATCGACGGCGGCGAGGGCGGCACCGGCGCGGCGCCGCTGGTCTTCGCCGACCACGTCGCGCTGCCGTTCCTGCAGGCCTTCCCGCGCGTCTACCGCATCTTTGCCGAGCGCGGCCTGCACGAGAAGGTGATCTTCATCGGCTCGGGGCGCCTCGGCCTGCCGGAGAGCGCGCTGCTCGCCTTCAGCCTGGGCTGCGACATGGTCAACGTCGCGCGCGAGGCCATGCTGTCGATCGGCTGCATCCAGGCCCAGCGCTGCGAATCGGGCCATTGCCCGACCGGCGTGGCCACGCAGAACAAGTGGCTCGTCGGCGGGCTCGATCCGACGCTCAAGTCGGCGCGCTTCGCCAACTACGTGTGCATCTTGCGCAAAGAGCTGCTCTGGCTGGTGCATGCCTGCGGGGTCTCCCACCCGGCGCATATCGGCGACGCGCATATCGAGCTGATGGACGGCCTCGCCGGGGGTCGCGCCCCCTCGGCGATCTTTGGCTACGGACCGGGCTTCGGCCACCCCAGCGCCGAAGACCTGAGCACCATCGACGAGATCATGGCGCAGGGCGGCCGCGTGAACGACGAGCGCATCCCCACCTGATTTCGGGCATCTTCTCCCCCGTCGCACGGGATTCTTCGCATCAAGTGAGAGCCCCGTTATGATGCGGCGCCCCTGGGTCCGGGACGCCGTCGAGGAGGATGCCTGCATGCGCGCGAGACCGCCGCGTTCCCTGGCCCTGGCCAGCCTGTGCATCGCGGTCTTCGCGACGTCGGCCGGCGCCGCCGAAGCCCCGGCGCAGATGACGCTGGGCGAGGCCATCGAGCTGGCCCTGGTGCGCAGCTACGCGGTTCAGCTCGCCCGCCACGACATCTCGACCGCCGAAGGCCAGGTCGACGAGGCCTGGGGCGGGGTCTATCCCCGGGTCGACCTCTCGGCCAGCTACACCCGAACCCTCGAAGCGCCGAACCCGTTCTCGGGCTCGGACGCGGGCGACCTGTTCAGCGGGTTCGCGGCCCAGGGCATCATCACCGGGTGGTTCGCCGAGAACGAGCGTCGCCGTCAGACCGGCGAGCCGGCGCTGGCGTTCGGCGACTTCCTCGACGCGGCCGGCATCACGCAGTTTCCGCCCGAGGTCAACACCGGCGGCGGCAACCCGTTTTTCATCCCCAACACGGTCAACGCCACGCTGACGGTCACCCAGGTGCTCTACAGCGGCCGCGCGTTTGCCGCGATCGACGGGGCCGAGGTCTACCGCACACAGCAGAACGAGGCGCTCGAAGCGAAGACGCGCGAGGTCATCCAGCAGGTCAGCCGCGCTTACTATGGCGCGCTGCTCGCCCGGGCGCAGGTCGACGTGCTCGACAAGAGCATCGAGCGCACGAAGCAGTCGGTCGAAGAGCTCTCGCAGCGCGTGGCCCAGGGCGTGGTGCCGCAGTTCCAGCAGCTCTCGGCCGAGGTCGAGCTGGCCAACCTGCAGACGCGGCAGTTGCAAGCCGCCGCCACCGCCGACGAGGCCGTCGATGGGCTGAAGCTGGCCATCGGGTTGCCGCTGAGCCAGCAAGTGACGCTGGAATCGGCGCTCAGCCTGCCCGAAGCGCAAGGCGAAGAGAGCGGCATCGAGCGCAGCGTCGAGCTGGCCGAGCAGCGCCGCGCCGATCTGCAGCAGTTGCGCCGCACGCGGTCGCTGCTCTTTGTGCAGCGGCGCCTGACCGCCGCCGACAAGCTGCCGACGATCACCGCCT
The DNA here is from genome assembly GCA_020430675.1 of Myxococcales bacterium. The sequence continues at coordinate 11,294 of JAGQJJ010000027.1, read as the reverse complement.
TCTTCAACGCGGGCGTGGTCGGCAACCTGCCCGATGATCCGAGCGAGCCGATCTTCAGCGACGCCTATTGGGGCCCCAACGTGAACATCGGCGTGCGCCTCGCCTGGAACCTGTTCGCCGGCTTTGCGACCGACGCGGCGATTGAGAAGGTCGACGTCGACATGCGGCGCCTCGACACCCGCTACGAGCAGGCCATGGCCGGCGTTCGCGGTGAGATCTCGGCCAGCCTGCGGCGGCTCGCGACGGCCCGCGAGCGCCTCGCCACCCAGTCGCGCAACATCGAGCGCGCCGAGCTGAACTACACGCACGCCGAAGCCCGGGTGCACGAGGGCGTCTCGGCGCCCCACGAGCTGCGCGAGGCATCGCAGCAGCTCGACGAGAGCCGCTTCTACCGGCTGCAGGCCGTGCACGACATCCTGCTCGCGTTGATCGATTACGAACTGGCCACCGGCACGCCGCCGGCCGAGATGCGCGCGCTGCGCCTCGCTCGGCGCGGTGATGAAGAGGAGACGCCATGAGGCGCTTGCTGCCTTGCGCTGTGTTGTTTGCGCTCGGCTCGTCCGGCTGCCAGCCGCCCCCCGCCGACGCGACCAAGGCCGCCGCGGTCGAAGACGCGGGCACGGCGTTGCGGCGCGTGCACGTGGCCCCGGTGAACCCGACCGACTTCGTGGAGCAGGTCGAGATCACCGCCGCCGTCGACGCGGTCGAAGACGCGCGCCTCTCGGCCCAGAGCGCGGGCACGGTACAGTACGTCGCCGAGCGCGGCGCGACGGTGCGCAAGGGCGACGTGGTGGCGCGGCTCGACGCCGCGTTGCCGGAGGCGGCGTTGGCGCAGGCGCGCGCCGGGGTCGACGCAGCCCGCGTCTCGTTGCAGCTCGCGCGCGAGACCGTGCGGCGCCAGCAGCCGCTCTACGACGCCAAGATCATCAGCGCCCTCGAATTCGAGCGCCTGCAGGCCCAGGCCAACCAGGCCGACGCCCAGCTCCGCCAGGCCGAAGCGATGCGCAAGCAGGCGCAGGCGCAGGTCGACAATACCCGGGTCGTCGCGCCCATCAACGGTCGGGTCGAGCAGCAGTTTGTCGACATCGGCGAGCAGATCAGCCCCGGCCAGCCGGTGCTGCGCATCCTCGACAGCGACCGGGTCAAGGTGGTCGCCGGCGTGCCCGAGCGCTACGCGACCGACGTGGTGCGCGGCGCCAAGGTGCGCATTCAGTTCAACGCCTACGATGTGGCCCCGCGCGAGGGCGAGGTGGTCTTTGTCGGCGGCACCATCGACCCACAGAACCGCACCTTCCCCATCGAGGTCGAGCTGCCGAACCCCGAGGGCAAGCTCAAGCCCGAGATGGTCGCTCGGGTGCAGGTGACGCGGGCCACGCATCGCGACGCGCTGGTGCTGCCGCTCGGCGCCATCGTGCGCGACGATGAGGGCGAGGCGGTCTACGTGGTCGAAGACACGCCGAAGGGCCCGCGCGCCGTGCGTCGCCCGGTCAAGCTGGGTGCGCGCTCCGAAGGCCGCATCATGGTCACCGAGGGTCTCACCGCCGGTGAGCGGGTGGTGGTCGTCGGCCAGGGCACCCTGACCAACGGCGACCTGCTCGAGGTGGTGCCGGAAGGCGCGCGATGAAGATCATCGACACCGCCATCCAGCTGCGCGTCAGCGCGCTGGTGCTCGCGGCGCTCCTGGCGGTCGGCGGCGTGTACGCCTATGTCACGCTGCCCAAGGAGTCGAACCCGTCGATCGAGATCCCCAACATCATCGTGACCACGGTGTATCCGGGGGCCAGCCCCGATGACGTGGAGAACCTGATCACCGAGCCCATCGAGCGCGAGGTGCAGGGCATCAGCGGCATCGACGAGATCCGTTCCACGTCGACCGAGGGCATGTCGACGATCGTCATCGAGTTCACGCCCGACATCGCCATCGACGAAGCCACCCAGAAGGTGCGCGACAAGGTCGACCTGGCCCGCCCCAAGATGCCGAGCGAGGCCGAAGACCCGATCGTCAGCGAGATCGACCTCTCCGAGTTCCCGATCATGAGCATCAACCTGGCGGCCGAGTATCCGCTCGCCCGGTTGAAGCAGGTCGCCGAGGAGATGCAGGACGAGCTTGAGACCATCGGCAGCGTGCTCGGCGTCGACCTGATCGGCGGCCTTGAGCGCGAGGTGCAAGTCGACGTGAAGCTGTCGGCGCTGCAGGCCTACAACATCAAGTTCACCGATGTGCTCAACGCGATTCGCAACGAGAACACGAACCTGCCGGGCGGCAGCATCAACGTCGAGTCGCAGAACTATCTGATCCGCGTCAACGGCCAGTTCGCCGAGCCGCGCGAGATTGAAGACGTCGTTGTCAAAGCCCCGCAGGGCAAGCCGATCTACATCCGTGACCTGGCCGACGTGCGGTTCGGCTTCAAGGAGCGCCAGAGCTATTCGCGGCTGCGGGTGCTGCACCAGGACGACGCGCACGGCGTGCCCCAGCCCACCGGTCAGACGACCTATGCCCAGGTCATCACGCTGAACGTCAAGAAGCGGTCGGGCGAAAACATCCTCGAAACCGCGGCCGCGGCGAAGAAGGTGGTCGCCGACTTCCCGTTGCCCGAAGGCACGCGCGTCCTCATCACCGGCGACCAGAGCAAACAGGTCGAGAACCTGGTCAAAGACCTGGAGAACAACATCATCAGCGGCCTGATCTTCGTGGTCGCGGTGCTGGTGTTCTTCCTGGGCCTGCGCACGTCATTGCTGGTCGGCGTGGCCATCCCACTCTCGATGGGCGTGACTTTCATCGTCTTCATGGCGATGGGCCAAACGCTCAACTTCATTATTCTTTTCAGCCTGATCATCGCGCTCGGCATGATGGTCGACAACGCGATCGTCATCGTCGAGAACATCTACCGCTTCCTCGAAGAAGGGCACGACCACTTCACCGCGGCGCGCATGGGCACCAATGAGGTGGGCATGGCGGTGGTCTCATCGACCGCCACCACCGTCGCTGCCTTCGTGCCGATGCTGTTCTGGCCGGGCATCATCGGCGAGTTCATGGGCTTCATGCCCCTGACGCTCATCATCACGCTGAGCAGCTCGCTGTTTGTGGCCATCGTCATCAACCCGGTGCTGACGGGTTATTTCGCCGAATCACGCCCGGGCGGCGCCCCGCACGCCCGCAATGGGCGGCGCGCACGGCTCGCGACGACGATCATCGCGGGCCTGGTACTCGCTGGCCTGCTCGGCCTCGCCAACCCGACCACCCTGGCGGTGCTGGTCGCCAGCGGCCTCGCGTTGATGGTGCTGCACTTCACCTTGCTCGGCCCGCTGGGGCGCTATTTCATGAACATCGGCGTGCCGGCCGTCATCGGCCTGTACCGCCGCTTCCTGGAATGGATGCTCGAGCGTGACTACACCGCGAAGGGCGCGTATTGGCGCAACTGCATCGCGCTGCTCTCCTTTGGCTCGGCTTTCATCATCGCCTTCATGGGCGGCATCGTCGCCGCCCTGCTGGGCAAGACCGCGGCGATGATCCTGCTCGTGCCCGCCGGCATCCTCGGCGCGATCGGGCTGCTCGGCATCCTGGTGCACACGTTCGAGTGCCTCGTGCTCGGCGCCGGACGCAGCATTCTGTGGGGCGTGGTCTTTGGCTTGACCATGCTCGGCGTGCTCGGCCTCATCGCGCTGGGCCGGCCGCTTGAAGCATCGACCATCGTCGAGCTGCTGGCCATGCCGGCGGCCATCGTCGCCTGCGGCGTGCTCGGTCTGCCGATCAAGCTGATCTTCAAACCGCGCCGCTTCATCCTCACCGACAACCGCGCCCGGCTGCTCAACTGCACGCTCGGCGGCCTGTTTGGCATCATCGCCATGTTTGCGGTGTCGCCGACGGGCAGCGGCTTCTTCCCCGACACCGACCCCAACCAGGTCCAGATCGTGGTCGACGGCCCGCTCGGCACGCACCTCGACGCCACCAACGCGCTTGCCGTCGCGACGCAGGAGCGGCTTGACGCCATGCTGGTCGGTCACCCGGTCAGCGCGGCGGGCATCGCCAACATCCTGGTCAACGTGGGCGTCGGCGGCGGCGGCATCTTCGGTGGCGGCAGCGTGCAGCCCGAGTCGGCGACGATCCGGCTCAACATGGTCGACTTCGAAGACCGGCAGGAGCCCAGCCGCACCACGCTCTCACAGTTGCGCCACAAGATGGAGGGCATCGTCGGCGCCGACGTGGAGTTCAAGCGCGACAAAGCCGGGCCACCAACCGGGCCGCCGGTCAACATCGAGGTGACCGGCCCGCGCTTCGCCGAGATCGTGCGCATCAGCCGCGAGATCAAAGAGCGCCTCGCCGCCGCGGTCGAGGCCGGCAAGGTCACCGGGCTCGTCGACTTGCGCGACAACCTCAATACCGGCCGCCCCGAGCTGCGGGTGCGCATCGATCGTGAGCGCGCGGCGCGGTTTGGCCTCAATACGCAGCAGATCGCCAGCACCATCCGCACCGCGATCAACGGCACCAAAGCCAGCGTCTGGCGCGACGGCGGCGACGAGTATGACATCACCGTGCGGCTCGCCGAGCGCGACCGTCGCGACCTCGACAGCCTGCGCAACCTGACGATCGCCCACGAAAACGACCAGATTCCGGTGGTGACCTTCGCCGACTTCGACATCGCCAGCGGCCTCGGCTCGATCACGCGCAAGAACCTGCAGCGCGTGGTCACGGTGATGGGCAACGTGCAGAGCGGCATGACCGGGCAGGCCCTGCTGGCCTCGGTGCAGGCCGAGCTCAAGGAATTCGAAGCCAACCTGCCCGCTGGCTACACCATGAAATACACCGGCGAGAGCGAAGACCAGCAGGAGAGCTTCAGCTTCCTGACCACCGCGCTGATCACCGGCTCGTCGCTGATCCTGATGATCCTCATCGCCCAGTTCAACAGCGTGGGGAACCCGTTCATCATCATGGTGGCGGTGGTGCTCAGCCTGACCGGGGTGCTGCTCGGGCTGCTCGTCACCCGCACGCCGTTCAACCTGTTCACGTTCATCGGCGTGATCAGCCTCGCGGGCATCGTGGTCAACAACAACATCGTGCTCATCGACTACATCCAACAGCTCAGATCGAGGGGCTACGACAAACGCGATGCCGTGGTCGAGGCCGGTGCGACGCGATTGCGGCCGGTCTTTCTCACCGCCATGACCACGGTGCTGGGGCTGATTCCCCTCACCTTCGGCATCAACATCGACTTCGTGGGCTTCTTGACGGAAGTGGCGCCCGACTTCCGCATCGGCTCGGCCAATACGCAGTTCTGGGGCCCCATGGGCACGACCATCATCTCGGGGCTGACGTTTGCGACCTTCCTGACGCTGGTCATCGTGCCGGTGATGTACTCGGCGTTCGACTCGCTCATCGGCCGGCTGCGCGCGCTCTACGGGCTGCCGCCGCGCGAGGACGACGCCCCGTCGGCGGTGGCTGCGCCGGCAGCCGAAGTAGAAATTTGAACCACATGTATTCTTGTTGACTACATGTGGTTACCACGCTAGATTGCCTCCAAGACCACGGTGGTCGAGTCCTTGGGGGGTGCCCGTGAACACCGATCGTCGCGCGATGCGAAGCCGCCAGCCCGAGCTGGCCATGCGTTATTACCTCCTCAACGTCACCCGGTGCCATCGCCCCCGTGCGGTGGTGCTCGCCGACATGAGCGGCCAGGTGGTGGCGGGGGTCGAGGGCCGCCCGTTCAACGAGACGGGCTTTGTTGCCACGCGGGCGAGCGAGCGCACGGCGCGCGCGCTGGCCAATGTGGCGCTGGCCGACTTCCGCGCCGGCGAAGGCCGTCGCTGGACGGCGCGGCTGATGGAGCGCCTGCGCGGCCTGGGCAAACGGCCCGCCAACCTGGGCCCGGTGCCCGAGGGCGCCCGCGTCGCGCGCACCTTCAACGCCGGCGACCGCGAGCTGCTCATGGTCGTCGTCGGCGAAGAGTCGGGCGCCACGCTGACCGCCGCGGTCAGTGGCGTGCAGCGCATCCTCGCCGAGTGGGGTCCGATCGAGACCGGCGACGATCGCCTGCCCAGCGCCGAGATCGAAGCGTTGGTGCCCGCCGCGCCCATCGCCGATCGCCGCGCGGTCAACATCGAGGGCGAGCTGACCGCCGTCGTGCACTGACAGCAGGGCGATGTCGGCGTCCGCGTCGGCTGCCACTCGGAGCTGGCTCAAGGGCCCGCCGAAGCGGGCCCTCGGGGCGCGGAAATCCGCCTGCCACAGCTTTTTCCACCCGAATCTCGCGGACCTCACGAGGCTCACAAGATCGGCGTGCGTTCTCGTATCTCGGCGAGGCACACTTCGTTACACCAGCGAAGCCTTGACCGGAGAACCGCACGATGCAACCACGCCGAAAGCCCGTCTCGTGGCTCGTCTGCGCCCCGATCTATGTCGCCGTCCTCGCCGGCGCCTTGATCGCCGCCTGTGGCGAAGAGGATGACGCCGCAAGTGTCGCGATCACTTTCTCCGCATCCACCGACGTCGCGCAAGCCCTGACCCTCGGGCAAGGCGCCAGCGCCATCGACGTCGCCCGCCTCGAATTGCAGCTGCGCGAGATCAAGCTGCTGCCCGACGACAAAAACGCCAGCCGCGTCCAGGAGTTCGGCGAGTTCCACGTCGACCTGCTCGACGAGAAGGCCGATCAGATCGTGGTCGAGGTCGACCCGGGCACCTACAAGAAGCTCGAATTCAAGGTCGACAAGCCCATGTCCGGCGACGGCATCGACGGGACCGACGCCTCGCTCTGGTTCGAGGGCACCCGCGATGGCCACACCTTCCGGTTTGTCGACGACAACATGCAGAAGATCACGCTGCGCGACCTGACGGTCGACGCCGAGACCGGCAGCGAGGTCGACGTGTTGGTCGACCTCTCGGTGCTGTCGTGGCTGGACGGTGTCGACCTGGGCGCGCTGACCGCAGGCGACGACGGATTGATCTTGATCGAAGCGATGGGACCCAACGCAGCCGCCCACCGCACGATCGAGCGGAACATCGAGAGCGCGATCAAGATCGCGCGGAAGCCGTGAGCCTCGCTGCGCTTGGTTCCTGGCCCCTGGCAAGCGATAGTGAAGCTTGCCCGGCAGAGAGCCGGCGCGAACGCAACGGAGGCGGGGTGAGCGGCCGCGTCATCTCATTCATCGACCGGTTCCGCCGGTCGGAAAGCAGCGATGACCCCGATCGACCGGATGCCCCGTTGATCGAACGCTTTCAGAAGGGAGACCGCGACGCCTTCTCGGTGCTGTACGCGCGGCACTATGAGCGGGTTCTTCGGGTGGTCTGGCGCATGGTGGGGGGTCGAGCCGAGGCGGAGGACATCACCCAGGATGTTTTCATCCGGGTGTTTCACGCCCTGCCCAACTTTGAGACGCGGGCGCGGTTCAGCACCTGGCTGTACCGCATCGCGGTGAACGCCTCGCTCGACTACCTGAAGTCGGGCCGGCGGCGGTTTGAGAAGGCGGCCGACGAGGACGGCTTCGAGCGGGTGCGTGGCGACACGGCCGACCCGCTGACCAGCCTCGACGCCGCGCGCCGGCGTGCATTGGTCAGCGAGGCGGTCAGCCGCCTGCCCGAGAAATATCGAGTGGTCATCGTGCTGCGCGACATCGAAGAGCGACCGTACGAAGAGATTCGCGAGATCACCGGCCTGCCGGTGACGACGTTGAAGATGCGGGCCATTCGCGGGCGCGAGATGCTCGCGCGCCTGGTCCGCAGGATGGTGGAACCATGACGCCCCAAGATCGCCAGGCGGTACACGCCGAGTGGGAAGGACGCCTCGACGCCGACGAACGCGCCGCGCTGGATGCGCGCGCCGCGCACGACCCGGCGTTGGCGGCCTATCGGTCCGAGATGCGCCTGTTGCGCGGTGATCTGCGCGCGTTGGGCGACAGCCTGGGCGCGCTCGCCCCGCCTTCGCTCGATCTGGACGCCATCGCCGCGCGTCGGCCCCCGCCTTTGCCTCGGGCGACAAGCCCGGGGCTGCCGGCCCCGAGCCACTGGCTGGCCGCGGCGGCGGCGGTGGTGCTGATGGCCGGCGCCGGGCTCTGGTGGGCTCGCCGCGAGGCGCCTGCCCCGCAGGTGGTTGAGACAACCGCCGCCGCGCCAGAAGGGGTGCCGGTCGAGTTCCGCATGCCCGCCCCCGCGGCGCGCACCGTCGCGGTCGCGGGCGACTTCAACAACTGGCAGCCCGAGGCGCTGGCGATGAAAGCCAACGCGGCGGGCATCTGGGTGGCCAAGGCCGAGCTGCCGCGCGGCCGGTATTCGTACATGTATGTCGTCGACGGGAATTGGGTGACACCACCCGATGCCCAGCAAACGCAGGATGATGGATTTGGAGCCCGCAACGCGGTGCTCGATATTCTCTAATCTTCTATCAGCGTGAATCGATGTATCTGCCCGCATCGATGAATCGACTGATGGATCGGAGGGGCCGATGAACGGTCACAACCCGATTCGAGTGATGGTCCTCGCCAGCCTGCTGGCGGGAGGGGCGGCGTGGGCTCAAGGTGGCCCGTTCGATGGCCTGCGCGGCGAAATGAGCGCGCGGGCCGCAGCGGACGGCGTGCCGGAGGGGCCTCTTCTGCGGAAGATTCGCGAAGGCGAAGCCAAACATGTGCCGCCGCCTCGGGTGAAGGCGGTGGTTGTACGCCTGCACGAGCAGCTGGTCGCCGCGCGCGCCGTCTGCTCGAACCTGGCGACCGATGGAGCAGAGTGCATCGAAGCCGGCGCGGTCGCGCTGGGCAGCGGCGCAACGCCGGAACAGCTCAACCGCGTGCTCACCGCCCCCACCGCGCCGCTCGACGGCGTGGCCCGGGCGCGCGCGTTCTACGCGGTGGCTGATCTGCAAGCCCGTGGCATTGACACCGAGATGGCCGTGAGCCAGGTGGCCGACGCGCTGCGCGCGGGTGGGGCCAATGCGCTCGACCGGGCCGGCGCGTTTCCCGCGCACGTCGAACTGCCCGCACCGCCGGCGGTCGGTCGCGAAGGCCAGCTTCCGGTGCGCAACCCCACGCGCGACCGGGATCACAGCGCCGAGCGAGGCAAAGCCAAAGGCCCAAAAGAGAACCAGGGCCGTTCGGATGATGCCAAGAGGCCAACGGTCGACCGAATGGAGCCGCCCGCCGCCGGCAGCGAAGGCCGCCCCGAGGGGTCAGGCGAGCGCGGGAATTCGGACGACTGACCTGCCCACCTCCAGGAACGGCCCGCCCCCCTTCCGCCTGCCTTGCGCGATGCCCACGCCCTGCGTCGTGCGCGCGCATCTTTGGCCTGCATGCATAGGTCACTTTTCGGGGTGAACGCGCGTGTTCATTGGTCTCGTCTCGGGTGGATTCAGTAATCTATTTTAGTTTTTCTGGTGTCTTGCGGCGGTCCGCGCTGCCCGCTCGGAGGTACCCCATGCGATTCTGGACGTTGGTCCTCGCCCTGGCCTGTCTTCTGCTGGCGTGCGATGACGCGGCCGAGAAGCCCACCGACGCCGGACCGGCCGATGGTCGGCTGCCCGACGTGCTCGAGCCCGACACGGGCCCGCCGGTGGACCTCGACCCGGATCGCGACCGCATTCCGACCGCCGACGACAACTGCCCGACCGTGTCGAACCCGCAGCAAGAGGACACCGACGGCGACGACGTGGGCGATGCCTGCGATACCTGCCCGACCGTCGCCGATGTCGATCAGGCCGACGCGGACGGAGATGGGGTCGGCGACGCCTGCACCGACACCGATGGCGACGGCATCTTCGACCCCCAGGATCGCTGCCCGACCATCGCCGATGACGGCACCGACGCCGATCGCGACGGCGTGCCCGACGCCTGCGACAACTGCCGAGACACGCCCAACGGTGCGCAGGCCGACGTCGACGGCGATGGCATCGGCGATGCCTGCGACTGCACCATCACCGCCACCGGGCGCATCGAGTTCGAGTTCGATCGGGCGCGCATCGTCGGCGATGACAGCTTCCGCGTGCTCGACGAGGTGGTGACCATCTTGCGCGAGCACCCCGAGATCACCCGAATGGAGGTGCAAGGTCACACCGACACGCGCGGGTCCGACCGCTATAACTACCGGCTGAGCAGCGATCGGTCGCGCGCGGTGCGCAAGTACCTGACCGAAAAAGGCGTCGGCCGCGATCGCCTGGTGGCCTGCGGCTACGGCGAGAGCCAGCTTCTGGTCGAGACGCGCAATGGCGTGGAGAATCAGCAGAACCGGCGCGTCGAGTTCGTGATCCTGGCGGTCGATCCCTCGGCCGAAGCCCACCGCCGTACGTGCCCGTGGCCGGTGAAGCAGACGCGCTGCCCGCGGGTGGTCGATTGAAGGCCGAGGCGCCCACGCACCCGCTGGACTTTGCGCGGCAGCCGGTTGAACAGATGCAGGCCGAGGCCGCCGCGCTCTTCGCCCGCATGGCCGCGCGGCGCTCCGTGCGCGACTTCAGGCCCGATCCGGTGCCCATCGAGGTGCTCCGGCGCTGCGTGCACCTCGCCGCCCAGGCGCCCTCGGGCGCCAACAAGCAGCCGTGGACCTTCGTATTGGTGACCGACCCGGCGCTCAAGCGCCGCATCCGCCAGGGCGCCGAGGCCGAGGAGCGCGCCTTCTACGGCGGGCGGGCCTCGGTCGAGTGGCTCGAAGACCTCGCGCCGCTCGGCACCGACGCCGACAAGCCCTTTCTTGAGACCGCCCCCGCCCTGATCGTGGTCTTCGCCCAGTCGCGCGGCGCCGATGACAGCAAGCACTACTACGTCAAAGAGTCGGTCGGCATCGCCTGCGGCATGCTCTTGATGGCATTGCATCTTTGCGGGCTGGCCACGCTGACCCATACCCCGAGCCCGATGCAGTTCCTCGGCGAAATTCTGGGCCGCCCGGCCTTTGAACGCGCATTTCTTCTGATTCCGGTGGGTTACCCGGCCGCCGACTGCCGCGTGCCGGCCATCGAGCGCAAGCCGCTCGACGCGGTGCTCATCGAACGCTGAGCGGCGCCAGCGATGGGTCAGCCACTCATCGCCTCGCTGCGCTGAACCCCGCGGCGCGCCTCGCCCGACGGGCGCACCCGCCGCCGCGTGAACGGGGCAGGGGCTCGGCGTCGGGCCGGGCGCTGGGTCAACCGTTCAGGACCACGCTGCCCCGTTGCCCTGCCCAACCCGGCCCGGCATGATGGCCGCCGACTTCACACAACTGCTCAAGGTCGCGACGCATGATGACCAGCCAGATCGAAACACAGCATGACCTCATCGTCGTCGGCGGCGGGCCGGGCGGCGCGGCCGCCGCCACCTTCGTGGCGATGCAGGGCCACCGGGTCCTGCTG
>JAGQJJ010000277.1 GCA_020430675.1 Myxococcales bacterium | reverse complement strand
CACCTCGCCGGCGATGACCACCGCCTCGACCTTCTCGGGCGCGCAGCCGATCAGCCGCCGCTCGCGCAGATCATTGGGCTTCACGTCGAGGAAGAGCACCAGGTGGCGCGGCAGCCGTGCGATGGGCCCACCGGCGACTCGTCGAACACGCGCGCTGCCGTCGGGCGCGGGCGCCTCCAGATCGAGTCCGAAGAAGGCCCCATCGAAGGTCTCGGCCTGCACGCGCAAGCGCGGCGAAAACGGCGCGGCCGGGTCGTCTTCAAACGCGACGGCGCGCGCGGTGGCCAGCGAATTGGCCACGCCGTCCAACTCCTGCTGGCCGGCGACGCGGTCGGCAGGCACCTCAAAACGCCACGGCGTCTGCGCGTCGACCCGGCGCGCGCGCCACTCCAGCTGCTCGCCCCGAGTCGCCTGCAACGCAGCCACTTCGCCGTAGGCGTGGGCAAACAAGCGCCGCTCCCGCCACTCCGCCGCCGGTCGGTCAAAAGCGCGGCGCAGATCGACGCGGGCGCGATAGAGGTGATCGCCTTCGTCCGGCAGCACGAAGGTCCGCCGCCCGTCGACCAGCTTGCCCACGCGAAACGCCAGCGGCTTGTCGACTCGCCGGCCCAGGCGGACGTGCAGTGCGTGCTCACCGAGACCAAAATCATCAAGCGCCGCGGTCGCGCGGGGCTGCGCTTGATCAACGCCCACCGGTGTCGCCAGCGCGGCCTGCAGATCGGCGACCGCATACTCATCGGCCGGCGCGCCCGCGGGCATGACCTGCCAGCCGGCCTCACCGTGAACCAGGCGCACTTCGGGCTGCCCGGTGCGCGTCAGCGTGATGTCGGTCACTTCGGCGAGCGCCGGCAGGCCCCAGTCCAGCTCGGCGCGGCGGTCGACGGGCTGAGGCCGCCCCCACCACGCCGCGATCGCCAGCGCCAGGGCGAGGGCGCCCAGCACCTGCACCCGCCGGTTCACGCCGCCCTCCGTCGACGCGCCCGGCGCATCAGGCCCAGCAGCCACAACAGCAGCGACGGGCCGAGCAGGTTGCCGTACTTCACCCAGGCCCGCACCGCGCCATCGGTCGGTGCCAGCGGCGGATCATCAGCCCCCCGCGCCCGCAGCGCCGCCAGATCGGTGTCGGTCACCGCCCAATCGATCGCGTTCTGCAGGAAGACGAGCGCGTTCTGCCCGGTGGCCAGCAGCCGAGTGCCACTCGTCGCCACGACCAGCTTCGCCTCGCCCTGGGCGTTCTCAACAAACGGCGGATCGGGCCGTGTCGGCGGGCCCAGCGGGTTCTCCGCGGTCGGCGGCGCGGGGTGCGCCTTGCCGGCAAACGCCGACGTCAGCGTGCCGCGCGCCGCCACCGCCACGACCGCCGGCCCTGGACGCTCCAGCTCGGGATCAGCGGGCGGCTCGGCCAACGGCGTCGGGTCGAGCGCGCGTACCTCGCGTCGCAGCACCGAGCCGGCGCCCGAGCGAACCAGTGGCTCGACGCGCAAGCCCTTCACGGCGGCCGTCGAGGCGTCGATCGGCGCGGCAAACGGCATCGGCAGCGCGGGCAATGTTGATGTGACCGAATGGTCACGATCGAGATCATCCATGCGCACAAAGAGCGGATGATGCACCGTTACCACCTGCCCGCGCGCGTCGCGCCCGATCGGCGCCGGCAGCGCGCGCTGCCGGTCGAGCACCGTGCGCGTCTCATCGATGACCAGCCCGTAATCGGCCAACAAGGGCTCCAACCCCGAGGTCACCGGCACCAGCACCTCGGGGAAGACCTCGCTCGGTGGGCGGAAGTCGAGCAGCGCCACCAACGCCTTGCCGCGCAGCAGAAACTGGTCGATCACGTAGCGCGTGCGCTCGGAGTACCGCCGCCTCGGGCCCACGATCACCAGCGCGTCGACCTCGGGCGGCACGGCCTCGCCGTTGAGCGACACGCTCTGCAATGCGCCGCTGCTCTCCAGCAAGGGCGCGAGCGGGCTGTCGATCAGGTTCACCTCGCCGTGCCCGGTCGCCACGCCGATGGTCGGCCGTTGCGCCGGCCCGCGCACCGCCTCGCGCAGCGCCCGCGTCAGCGCAAACTCCACGTCGGCCGCGCGCTCGACCGGCGGCACCACCACCTGCCGGTCGCGATAGAGCAACGCCACGCCGTACCAGACGCGCTGCCGCACGCGCCGGTCGGCTTCGATGATCTGCAGATCGGCCTGAGCGATGCCATGCCCGGCCGCCTCTTCCGCCAGCTCGGCCCGCGCCGCGTCGTCGAGCGGATCGGTCGGGTCGCGCGTCCAGACCCGAAGCCGGCCCCCGCTGGCTGCACGGTACTCCTCCAATTTGTCGGCCATCGCCCGCACGACCGCCGCGTAGGGTGCCTGCACGCGCGAAGGCAGAAAGGCCCGCGCTTCGATGGGCCCGTCGAGCTCGTCGAGCAACAGCAGCGTGATCGGCGCCAGCGTATAGCGGCCGTCGGCGGTCAGGTCGAGCCGCGCCGGGTGCTGACCGGCCACGGTGTTGAGCAGCACCGCGATGATCGCGAGCAACCCGAGCGCCAGCGCCGCCTCGACGCGCGGCCGCCGCGTCGCGCCGCCCCGCCAGCGCCGCGCGTGCAGCACTTCCGCGGTCGCGCCAAGCCCGGCGAGCGTCACCGCGACAAAAAAGGCCACATCGCGCAGGTCGAGAACGCCGCGGGCGACGGCGGCGAAGCGCTGATCAAAGCTGATGAACTCGGCGATGCCCGCCAACGCCGGCGGCACCAGCGGCGCGGCGCGGCCGACGATATAAAACGCAAAGCACAGCAGAAAGCCGCCGATGAAGGCGATGATCTGGTTGCTGGTGAGCGCGCTGATCAGCAGCCCCAGCGCGCAATAGGCCCCGCCGAGCAGTAGCAGGCCCAGATACCCGCCGATGACCGGCCCGAAGTCCAGGTCGCCGAGCGCCGCGATCGAGAGCGGGAAAGACACCGTGCCCAGCACCGCCAATGCGAGCAGCGCGCACGCGCCGAGGAACTTGCCGGCGGCCACCGACCAGTCCGAGACCGGCCATGACAAGAGCACTTCGAGCGTGCCCACCCGGCGCTCCTCGGCGAGCAGGCGCATGGTGATCGCCGGCACAAACAGCGTGAAGAGGAAGGGCGCAAACTCGAAGAACGGCCGCAACGTCGCGCGCTCGGTCACGAAAAATGGTTGCAAAATGAAGAGATACAGCGCCGAGAGCCCCAGGAAGGCGGGCAGCACGACATAGGCGATGGGCAGGTCGAAGTAGCCGCGCACTTCGCGACCTGCGATGGCCAGCACTGTCATTGCGCCGCCTCGGTCAAGCGTCGGAACACCGCCTCCAGATCCGCGCGCGCCGGGCGCAGCTCCAGCAGATCGAGCCCCGCAGCCACCACCGCGCGAGCCACCGCGGCGCGCACTTCGGCGCCGGGCGCCATCGTCACCGCAAACGCGCCCGCCTCAGCCTCTGACGCTACGCCGATGACGCCGTCCAGCGCCTGCAGCCGCGCGGGCAAAGCGGCCGCGTCGCCTCCAACGACCAAGCGGAGTCGTCCACCACCAACCGCCAGCCCCAGCGCGTCGGGCGTGCCATCGGCGACCAGCCGCCCTTGATTGAGAATGAGCACCCGCGTCGCGACGGCCTGCACTTCGGCGAGCAGATGGCTGCTGAAGAGGATGGTCTTGGTGCGCCCCAACTCGCGGATGAGCGCGCGCACGGCTTGCACCTGATTGGGGTCGAGGCCGCTCGTCGGCTCGTCGAGGATGAGGATGGGCGGGTCATGCACCAGCGCCTGCGCCAACCCGACGCGCTGGCGGTAGCCCTTCGAGAGCGTGCGCAGCTCGCGGCCGGCCATGTCCTGCAGGCCGCAGCGCGCCATCACCGCCTCGATCGCGGCCGACCGTTTCACCCGCGCGACCCCGCGCACGCGCGCCGCGAAGCGCAGATAGTCGCGGACCCGCATCTCGGGCCAGGCGGGCGCGTTCTCGGGCAAGTACCCAAGATGTTTGCGAAAATCGCCCCGCGAGCCGTCGACGGGCAGATCGGCGATGAATGCCCGCCCCGTCGAGGGCGCGAGGCCGCCGGTCAGCGTCTTGAGCGTGGTGGTCTTGCCCGCGCCGTTGGGGCCGAGGAAGCCGACGACCTCGCCCGGGCCGATCGAGAAGTCGATGCCCGCCACCGCCCGCACCGGGCCGTACCATCTGAAAAGGCCTTCGACCCGGATCATGCTCCGCTCCGATCGGGCCCCCGAAGAGGCGCGCGGCCCCCGATCCGTCACCCCGGCGCGGCCGGCGGGCAGGGTTCCCTGTGGTACCTGATGTCCGCTGACGAAGGAAGGGCCCCCGCAGGCCGCGCAGCGCCCGCATTCTCGCGCCTTTGCGGTTGACGACCAGGGACTCTGCTGCTAGCTTCCCGCGTCCACCGCCCCGAAGGAGCCCCGCGGCACCATGGATCCGCTGCAGACCAGCATCCAGCCGATGGCCAGCGTAGTCATCGACCTGGACTACAGCGCCTTCATCCAGCTCGCGATCGTGTTGCTGCTGATGGTGGTGCTCAAGCGCCTCATCTTCAACCCGTACCTCCAGACCGTCGAAGCGCGCGACCGCAAGACCGAGTCGACCCGCCGCGAAGCCGCCGAGCTGCGCGCCAAGGCCGACGCGCTGGCCGCGCGCTACGAGAAGGCGTTCACCGAGGCGCGGGCCAAAGCGACCGAGGCCCGGCAGGATCTGCGCTCGGCGGGCCTGGTCCGCCGCGATGAAGCCCTCGGCGAAGCGCGCCAGGTCGCCTCGGCCAAGGTCGACGCGGCGCGCGCTTCGGTCGACGCCCAGTTCGAGGGCGCCCGCCGCGAGCTGACGGGCCACGTCGATGCGCTGGCCGGGCTGGTGGTCGAGAAGATCATCGGTCGCAACGCGTGAGCGGGAGGACGCCGATGATTTCGCGCGCACGGTCGCTGTGCTGCCTGTTGCTGCTCTTGTGGACCACGCCGGCGTTTGCCAGCGGCGGCCTGACGCTCGGCAGCCTGGCCTTCCATCTCGTCAACCTGATCATCCTGCTGGCGCTGCTCATCAAGTTCGCGCGCAAGCCGGTCGCCCGCGGCCTCGCCGATCGGGCCGACCGCATCGAGAAGGACATCGCCGAGGCCACGCGCCTGCACGGCGAGGCCCGCGCGATGCTGACGGAATACGAGGGCAAGCTCGCCGGCCTGGAGAAGCAGGCCGATGAGTTGCTCGCGCAGTACCGCGCCGATGGCGAGGCCGAGAAGCAGCGCATCATCGCCGAAGCCGAAGCCGAAGCCGAGCGCATCAAGCGCGAGGCCGAGCGGACCGCCGAGAACGAAGTCGCCCGCGCCCGGACGCGGCTGGAGGCCGAGGTCATCGACCTCGCCATCGCCGCGGCCGAGAAGGCGATTCGGGCCCAGGTCGGCCCGCTGGAACATCGGCGGCTGACGGAAGAGTACTTCGGCAAGCTCGAGGAGACCCTCGGGGCCTGAGCCCCGTCGTTCTGGGAGGAACCCACCGTGCGCGCGTCGCTGATCGCCGAACGCTACGCTCGGGCGCTGCTCGACATCGGGATCGAGCGGAAGAACTTCGAGCAACTCGGCCGCGAGCTGGACCGGGTCGCCGAGCTGTTCACGTTCGACGAGGTCCGCCAGCTCTTCCGCAACCCGAAGTTCGGGGCCGAGGCGCGCAAGGGCGTGCTCGCGGAGCTGCTGCGCCGGGTCATGGTCAGCCCGATTTGCCGCAACTTTCTGTTTTTTCTGGTGGATCGGGATCGCATCGGCGTCCTGCCCGAGATCACGACCTCGTACCATGAGCTGGCCGACGCGCATGCCGGCCGGGTCCGGGCGCGGGTCACCGTGGCGCGCAAGCTGGCCGAACCCGACCTCAATCGCCTGCGGATGATGCTGCAAAAGGCCACCGGGCAGCAGGTCATCGTCGAGCAGGAAGAAGACCCCGAGCTGCTCGGTGGCGTGATCACCCGCATCGCCGGCCGCATCTACGACGGCAGCGTGCGCACGCAGCTCGATACGATCCGCAC
>JAGQJJ010000276.1 GCA_020430675.1 Myxococcales bacterium | reverse complement strand
CACGCGCTGGCCGGCTTGCACCGGCGCGGCGCCTTCGGCCAGGCGGGCGTTCCACAGATCGCCCTCCAACTCGACCACCAGCGCCTCGGCGTCGACGCGGTGCACGCGCCCGACGAGGCCGCGCAGGCGGTCGGCGTTGGTGCGCGCCTTGAGCGGGGCGAAGCGCTCGCTGATGCGCTCGCCGAAGCGGATGGCGATGACCACCGTGATGACCATGCCCACCGCCGCCAGCGGGATGCGCACGACCGCGGCGACGCCGGCCGCGGCCAGCGCGCGCTCGATGACCACCGCGATGGCCGCGCCGCTGAGCACGCCGCCCGAGGGCACGAAGATGTCGAGCACCAGCGCCACCAGGGCGAGGATGAGCAGGATCAGCGTCTGATTCGACATGCTCAGGCGGCGTCGGGCTCGGACGCGCCCTCGTCGGCCGGCAGCGCGTCTTGCGACCAGGCATCGGGCTCGGGCACGCCGGCATCGGGCTCGGGCGCGCCTTCATCGGGCGGCGCGGCGTCGACCGGCGGGCTGCCCGCGTCCTCCATGTTCTCGGGGCCGTTGGCGCCGAGCGCCACGCACAGGCCCAACCCCCACGTCGAGAGCACGGTGCGCCCCATCGCGTCGACCCGGGCCGGCACCAGCGCAAACGTGCGGTGCGGCGCGTCGGGCAGCAGCAGGCCGCCCAGCTCGGCAAAAAAGCCTCCGTCGGCCTGAAGTTGCAGCGCGCCGCCGCGGGTGGGCACCAGCGTCGAGGAGCGGCCGTCGGCCCATGAGAGGCGCCCGCTGGCGATCGTGCCGCGCAGCGATCGGCGGACCGGCGCGTCATCGCCGGGCACCACGCCGCCGCAGAACAACGTGCGCGGCCGTGGCGTGGGCGGCGGGTTGTCGGCCCACAGCAGCGTCAGCCCGGTGGGCGCGCCGTTGCGCCGCAAGATGCCCACCGCGCGGCGCCCGCTCTCAAACGGCGTCATCAGCCGCTCTTCGACCTCATCGGTCGGGCGCAGAATCCAGCGACCCTCGTCATCGGCCACCGCGGCCACCGCGCGCTCTTGGTCCTCGTCCTCGCCTTCGGTCGTCTCGACATAGAGGCGGGTGTCCTCGGGCATCAGCCGCGCTTGCAGGTACTCGCCCGGATCGCCCACATCGACCACCCGGCCGCCGATGAGCGAAGGCCGCGCGCCCGGCGGGCGCACCAGGATGATGAAGCTCGGCGCGTGGCCATCGGCGTCGACCAGCACGCCCAGGCCGACCTCGGCTTCGACCGCGCCGCGCAGCGTGCCGGCATAGGGCGAGAGGTCGACGCGCACCAGGCGCTCGTCCTCGGGATCGGCTTCAACCCGCGGCGCGTCGACCACGCCGAAGCCGTCGCTGAGCCGCCCGCGATCGTCGAAGGTGACCCGCGCGGTCACGTAGTCATCGCCCACGCGACCGTAGACATGCCACTGCCCGGCGAGCGCCGCGACCGCGGCGGGCGTCTCGGCGGGCAGCTTGATGTCGCCGATCACCGCCTGGCAGCCCACCGCCAGCGCCGCGGCATAAAGCCACGCCCAGTGCGCGCGATGGCTCACGGCTCGGCCTCCATCTGGGCGCTGAGCGCAGCGGTCAGCGGGGGCAGCGGGTCGCGCAGGTCGGCGGGCACCTCGGGCAGCGTCAGGATGGGCAGCGCGGTGCCCGCTCGCAGCCGCTCGACCGCTACCCGCGCCGTCTCGATGCGGTGGAACGCCATCTGGCCATGGGTCGGATGCGCGTCGAGCCAGGCGTCGAGCGCCGCGCGCTCTTCTTCGCTGAACGGGTTGGCCGGGTGCCGGTTGACCAGCACGCCGCCGGCGGGCATCGCGGTCTCTTTCAGGCCATCGAGCAGCTCCAGCGCCTCGGTCACCGGCAGTTGCTCGGGCAGCGTCACCACCCACGCCGCGCCCTGCTTCGGGTCGTTGAGCGTCGCCTGCCCCTCGCGCAGCGCGGTGCTGATCGGGCCGCCAGGGATGAGCCGATGCAGCAGCTCGGGCAGGCCGGTCAGCGCCAGCGCGTGCCCGGTCGCGGGCATGTCGATGATGATCAGCTCGTGCGCCGGCCGCCCGTCGGCGCGCTTTGCCCTCAACACCGTCAGCAGGTGATAGAAGACGCCCATCTCGTGGAACGAAGGCGCCGCGTCGAGGAACTTCTCGACCGCCCGCGAGCGCAGCGCGGCTTTGATCAGCGGCCCGCCCGGCAGCACCGAGCGCAGGAACTCTTCGTGGCCGGTGCGGCCCCAAAGATGGCAGAGCTGCAGGTAATCGCTGATCGGCGTCGGCGTCGAGGTCAGCGTCTCGCGGCCGAATTTGCGCCCGATCGCCGAGAACCCGCCCTCGGGGTCGCCGACTTCGGTGAGCAGCACCCGGCGCTTGTGCGCGGCGGCGGCGCGGGCCAACGCGGCGGCCACCGTGGTTCGACCCACGCCGCCTTTGCCGGTGATGAGGAGAATGCGGCGATCGAGGAAGTGCACCGTGCCTCCCGCCCGGTGATGCGCGCCGAGTATACCCGCGTGCTCGCCCGCGAACCAGCAAGGGTCAACGGCGCGCCCTCGCGATATGCGACTTGCGCGTAGAATTCTGCTACCTCTTTTAGAGGTTGGCCGCCGAACCCACCCCCAGCGTGGAGGGCGCGATGCAGATCCCGTCGTTTGTCGATGTGAATCCCGTCGTCGGCCTGCTGCCGACCCCGGTGCGCAGCCGCTTCGAGGCCTGGGTCGACAACCTC
Source organism: Myxococcales bacterium (assembly GCA_020430675.1). The sequence continues at coordinate 3,287 of JAGQJJ010000276.1, read as the reverse complement.
AACGCCTTGCTGGCGCTGGAGAACCCCCGGGTGATGGGCCGCATGGTGCCCTCGGCCGTGCGCGGTTTTGTGCTGCGGCGAGGCCGCGGCGCGCCCGCATCGCTCGCCGCCCATCACCGCAGCCACCTCGACTTCGACTACCCGAGCGATGACCCGCAGATGCGGTCGCTCTACGACAAGGCCAAGAAGCTGCAATGGAACGGGGCGACCGACCTGCCCTGGCACATCTCGGTCGACCCGGTGAACCCCGAGGTGCCGCTGCTGGCCGAAGACTTCGTCGACTGGTCGGTCTTTGAGGCGATGAGCGGCGTGCACCTCAACGCGCGCGAGCGACGCGGCTTCCACCACCGAGCTGCGGCTTGGATGCTCAGCCAGTTCCTGCACGGCGAGCAGGGCGCGCTGATGGCCGCCGCGCAGGTCACCGAAGCCACCGAGATGTTCGACGGCAAGCTCTACGGCGCGACGCAGGTGATGGACGAGGCGCGGCACGTCGAGGTCTTCCACCGCTACCTCACCGAGAAGCTCAACCTGCGCTACGAGATCAACGACAACCTCTACACCATCATCGACAGCCTGATGACCGATGGCCGATGGGACATGAAGTTCCTCGGCATGCAGATCCTGGTCGAAGGGCTGGCCCTCGGCGCGTTTGCCACGCTCTACAAGACGACGAGCGAGCCGCTGCTCAAGGAGTTGCTGCGGCGCGTGATGCACGACGAAGCGCGGCATGTGCGCTATGGCCTGCTCTCGCTGCGGCGCCATTACACCGAGGTGCTGACCGAGCGCGAGCGCGCCGAGCGCGAGGATTGGGCCTTCGAGGTGGTGGTGCTGATGCGCAACCGCTTTTTGGCCCACGAGCTTTACGAAGAGGGCTTCGCCCAGGTCGGCATCAACCGGCGCCGCTGGAACGAAGCGATGGAGCAGATGCCCGGCATGAGCCTGTTTCGCCGGGTCATGTTTCGAAGGCTGGTGCCGAACCTGCGCGCCATCGGGCTCTTGACCGAGCGAATCCGCCCGCATTACGCGAAGATGCGCCTCGACGAGTACTTCTTCCTGCCCGCGACCGACGAGCTCTCCGACGCCGCCGTCATCGAAGCCTGACGGAGACAATGCGCTCGACGCCACGGGACGGTAAGATGCCGGCCCGAGGAGGAGCCATGCGGACGATCGGCGCGCTTTTGCTGCTGTTCATCTGGCCCGCGGCCGCGGCTGCGCAAGGGCCCAGCGTGCCCCTCGAAGCCGGCGGCCTCGGCGCCGACGGGGCGCCCGGGCAGGTGATCATCGACTTCGCCGAGGTGCGCGCCGGGCCGGGCAACGCCTATGTCAGCCGCGGGCGCGTCTATCAGGGCGATCGGGTCGAGGTGCAGCGGCGCTCCGACACCGGCGAGTGGGTCGAGGTCACCGCCAGCGGGGTGCGCGGCTGGCTCAAGGCCAAAGAGGTCCGCATCCTGCCCAAAGAGGCCCCGCGCGAGGGCGACGCGACCGACGCCGGGCGCGACCGCCGCGAGACCAATTACACCTACGATGCCCAGGGCCGGCGCCGCGCCGCCAACGGTCGGGCGATGGGCAGCGGCGAGGGCACCAGCCGCCAGATGGCCGATGACGAGGATCTCTCCGACTTCCCCGAGGCGGGGCAGACGGCGAGCAACCTCTCGTTCGGCGGCCTGGCGCTCTCGGTCACCGCGGGCGCGGCGCAGATTCGGCGCACCTTCATCAGCAACGCCGGCCAGGACTCGCTGCTCGGCGATCTGCTGGCCAAGACGCTCGGCTTCAGCGCCGAGTTGGGCGTCGAGTGGACGCCCATGCCTTATGTCGCCGTGCGCGGCAGCTTCCGCGACGCGCGGTTTGCCGAGACGCGGGTGCTGGCGCTGACGCTCAACGACGGGCAGGAGATCGCCATCGGCGTCGACGCGCAGCAGGCCGGGTTGCAGGTGGCCGGGCAGTATCCGCTGCTCGACGGCGCCTTCGGGGCCTACGTCGGCGGCTTGTTCTGGCGCCACGCCTTCCAGACCACGCAACCGGTGCCGCTGTATCTGACCAGCACCACGATCGCCGCCGAAGCCGGCGCCCAGGCGGCGTGGCGCTTCGGCCCCGTCGACGTGCGGGCCCGCGGCGGCATCCTCTACCCGCTCAGCTTCTCGCAGTCGCCGGCCGACAGCGGCGATCCCGATGGCTTCGGCTATCGCGCCGCCGCCGAGGTCGCCTGGCAGTTCGCCCCGCAATGGGCGGTGCTCGGCCAGTGGACTTTCAGCCGCATCACCACCGACTTCCGCGGCACCTCGACCCATGTCGACACCACCGTCGACCCGCCCGACGGCCGCTCCTACACCGCCGCGCAGCAGATCGACACCATTCACGGCGGCGGCGTGGGCGTGCGCTTCTCGCTCTGACCGAGGCGCCCGAGCCCGGCGATTGGCCGGGCTGCACCTTATCGAGATCCATGGCGTTGAGGTCGAAGCCGCAGCCCGAGAGGATGCCGCGCGCGATCTTCCAACTCATGTCGTTGCGGTTGAGCCGGGCCTGCTGCATCGCGATCCACCGCTGTGCGTGCTTCACCGAGTGCACCGTCTGATTCGCCCGGGGGTTCATGATCACCGTCTGCATGGCAGAAAGCGCGCACCGACATCGCACAGGTTGACCAGAACAACGCTCGCGAGCTGGCTCAGCGTGCCGCCTGGGTCGGTCCGGATCTGATTCAGCGCGCGTGCCTCTTCAATGCCCGAGAGGTTCAGCTCCATGAGCGAGGCGTTGCCGCTGAGGAAGACCTTGGTGATGCCGGCGAGCTTCCGGTCGCTGGGCTGCGTCAGATACTGGCTGATCACGCCGAGCGCCAGATACCACCAACGCCGATGCTAGTTCTGCTTCACAGGGATTCTGACGGGTTCATCTGGGGATAGGAACGACCCAACTTCTCCCGCGCGCGGTCGACATCGAACATCCAGTCGATGGATGCCCCCTCAGCGTTGCGGGCGGTCGCCCAAGCTGCCAGTTCACGCGCCAGCGTCTCCATGTCGCTGATGCGTCTATCGAGGCATTGGCGGTTCATCACCCCGATCTCGATCTCGACCATGTTCAGCCAGCTCGCGTGCTTCGGCGTGTGGTGAAACTCCAGCCTGCGCAGGATGCGGCGGGCCTCGGCGGGCTCGAAGACGTTGTAGAGCGACCGCTCGTGATGGGTGTTGAGGTTGTCGAGGACGACCCGGATCACGTCGGCGTCGGGGTAGTGCTCGTCGACGAGGTCACGCATGCACTCGGCAAAGTCGCGCAGTCCCTTGTGCTTCGTGGGC
>JAGQJJ010000275.1 GCA_020430675.1 Myxococcales bacterium | reverse complement strand
GCGACCGCCTTGACCGCATCGGCCATGCGCTCTGCGGCCAGCAACGCTTCGCCGAGCGTCACCCGGGCGAAGTCGCCCAGCACCGGCAGGCGCTCGGCGAGCCCATCGAGCGCGGCCACGGCGCCCGATCCATCGCCGGCGCGTTCGAGCAGAAAGCCCTTCACCAGCCGCGCGCCCGGGGTGTGCGCGCTGATATGCGCCGCCGCCTCGCGCCAACGGTGGCGCGCGATCAGCTCGCGGGCGAGCGCGTCATCGCGGCCGAGCGAGACCGGCGCGAGGTCGCTCTCGGTGAGCAGCGGGCGCGGGCCTTGGGCGAGGGCGGCGACGGGCAGCAGCGCGAGCGCAACCGCACCCATGAGGCGCGCGGCGGGACGATTCAAGGGGCTTCTCCTCGCCGGGTGGTCGGGCGACTACCTACATACTACCACCCACACCGCAACTCAACCGGCCTCGCCGGCGATTCATTCGCGCGGGGTGGACTTGCACCGCATTGCGGGGCACGCTGGGAACCGCGACGGCGGCCGCGTGTCCCTGTCGGCGCACGGCGCGAGGACGCAGTTGGACGAGAAGAAGCTCATCCGGCGGTTGAAGCAGCGCGATGAAGCAGCGTTCAGCCTGCTCGTGCGCCAGCATCAAAGCCGCATCTTCAACCTGTGTTTCCGCATGCTTGGCAACGCGGCCGAGGCCGAAGACATCGCGCAGGACGTCTTCGTGAAGTCCTTCCTGGCCATCGGTGCCTTCCGCGGCGACGCGCAGATCGGCACCTGGCTGTATCGAATCGCGATCAACCTCTGCAAGAACCGCCTGAAGTACCTGGGCCGGCGCCATTACCGCGCCCGGGCCACGCTCGACGCGGTGCCCGAGGGCGCGCTGACCGGCGATCAGGGCGCGCAGCGCACCACCGGCGAGAGCGCGCCACGGCCCGATCAGGTGCTTGAAGGCGCGCGCGCCGAGAGCCGCGTGCAGCGCGCGTTGGCCGCCGTGGACCCGGCGTTTCGGGAACTGTTGATCCTGCGCGACATCGAAGATCTGACGTATGGTGAGATCATGGAGATCACCGGTCTGCCGGAAGGCACCGTGAAGTCTCGCCTGCACCGCGCCCGGGCGGCGCTGCGGCAGGCCTACGACGAGCAGGAGGATGCGCCTTGACGCCCGCGACCGAGGAGCTGCGCGACGCGCGGCTGACCGATCTGGTCGAGCGCGCGCTGCCGACGACCGAGGCCGACGCGCTGCTCGATGACGTGACGCTGCGGCGTGAGGTCGAAGAGGCCCGCGAGGCACGCGCGCTGCTCCGCGGGCTCGATCGCCGCCCGGTGCCGCCCGATTTTCTGCGCAAGGTGCAGCGCCGCGTCCGCCGCAAGTCGGGCGGGCGCTTCTTCCACCCCGCGAGCCAGCCGCTCGGCTTCCGGTTGTCGGTCGAGGTCTTTGTGGTCGTCGCCATCGCGGTGATGGCCGCCTGCTTCGTGCTGATGGACGTCGGCCGCGTGGGCCCGGGGCCCCTGGTCGAAGAGCCGCCGCCGCCCGGCCACGCCGTCGAGCCGCCCGCCCCCTGACATTTTTGCGCCCCCGCAGCCAGGCGTTGAGCCGACCCCCCGCTCCGTGGAATCCTGCGGTCCCCGCTGACCGGAAGGGAGCGCATGGCTCGCAAGCTCTGGCCACTCCTGATCGCCTTCGCCGCGTGCGCCGCGTGCGATGACTCGTCTGACACCCCGGCCGTGGACGCCGCCGCCGTGCGCGATCAAGGCCGCATCGGCGACGCCGAGCGGCTCGATCAAGGCGCCGATCGACCCGATGTGGCCGTGCTCGACGCCGCGCCACGCACCGACAGCGCCCCGCCCGTCGACGACGACGCCACGGTGTCGGCCGACTTCGGCCCCGGCCCCGAGCTGGTGCACGACATCGTCACCCCCGGCACGCCGCCCGACGCGCCCGATCGCTTCAGCGGCGTACCGGAAGAGCAATGCGACCCCGGCCCGACGCTGATCTACCCCGAGCCGGGCACCGTCTTCCCGCGCAACATCGAAGGCGTCGAGCTGCAATGGAACGCGATCGGCAGCGTGCACCTCGTGCGCATGCAGGCCGGCGACCTGACGGTGCGCTGGTTCACCGCCGACGACCACCTGGTGCCCGAGGGTGACCTGTGGCTGGCGCTCAAAGAGGCCGCGGTGCGCGAGGGGCCGATCACGATGCACCTCGTCACGCTGCAACCCGGCCGGGCCTGCGCCACGCCGCCGATCGATCTGGTCATCGACCGCACCGAGCTGAAGGGCGCGGTCTATTACTGGTCGACCGGCGATGTGGGCATCATGCGGCTGGCCCAGGGCGACACCGCGCCCGAGCCCTTCCTCAACCCGCAGACCGCGCCGCTGATCAACTGCCCGGCCTGCCATGCCCTCTCGCGCGATGGCAACCGCATCGCCTATACGCGCACCAGCTTCCCGCCGTTTGGCGACATGGCGGCCGGCAACGTGGAGGATCCGACGACCTTCCTCTACGACCCGACGGGCGTGGTCGGCTACTTCCCCAGCTTTGCGCCCGACAGCGATCGCGTGGTCGCCGGCAACGGCGGTCAGCTCGTCATCCGCTCGGTCGACACCGGCGAGCAGCTCGGCGCGCTGCCGCTGCCGATGATGACCGTCGCCGGATCACCCGACTGGTCGTGGCAGGGCGATCGCATCGCCGCCGCGTTGGGGCCGGCGGGGCTGTTCAACCCCATCCCCGACGTGGGCATCTCGTCGGGCGACATCGCGCAATGGCATCTGGTCGACGATGAGTGGGCCATGCCCGAGGTGCTCGTCGAAGCGGGCAACGACGAGTGGTTCGACCGCCCCGCCTACTCACCCGATGGCTTCTACATCGCGTTCAACCGCATCGGGCCCGACCCCGACGCGGGCCAGGAGGAGCGCGACAACATCAACCCCAACAGCGACCTGTGGATTCTGCCCGCCGCCGGCGGCAACCCGGTGCCGCTGGCCCACGCCAATCAGGCCGCGCTGCTCGGCAATAGCTGGCCCAAATGGGCGGTGCCCACCAACCGCGCCGGCGGCCGGCTCTGGCTCGCGTTCAGCAGCCTGCGGCGCTACGGCCGCCACACCGGTGGCGATCGACCGCAGATCTGGATCACCGGCGTCAACCCCGAGCTGGCCGGCGAAGACCCCTCGGCGCCCGCGTTCTGGCTGCCGTACCAGAACACAAACAGCGGCAATCACATCCCGTATTGGGCCGAGTTCGAGAAGGAATAGCGCCGCGGCGCACCCGGCTCAGCCGAAGAAGAACGACGTGACGCTCAGGCCATGGGCGCGCACGTCGTAGGTGTGCTCGATGGTGCGCACGTAGCGACCGCTGCGGGTCTGCTCGTCGAGGTCGACAACCGCGCCATCGTCAACGCGCCGGCCATTGCGGTCGACCACCAGCTTGACCTGCGGCCGGTGGAAGTTCACCGGGTTGCTCGGCAGGTTGACCACCAGCCCCTTCTCGCCGGTGTCCAGCTCGACCAGCGTGCCGATGGGATAGGCGCCGATGCAGTTGGCAAACAGCTTGGCCAGAAAGACATCAAACGTGCGCCCGCCATCGTCGAGGATGCGCTTCATCGCCTGGTCGGGCCGCAGCGACGCCTCGCCGCCCTGCCTGGGCGTGGTCAGCTCATCGTAGGTGCTGGCCATGCGCACCACGTGGGTCATGAAACTGGCGCCAATCTCACCGTAGTAGAGGTTCTCGGCCGGCGCGTCTTCGGGGATCTGGCACTCGTAGGCCACGATCAGGCGGTTGATGACCAGCTCGTTGAAGCCGCCGAGCCGCACCAGCGCGCGGGCGACCTTGACCCGCAGCTCGTCCATCTCGGTGGCCGAGTGATTGCGCACGTAGTTGATGCCCGCCATCGTCAGCGCCAGATCGCGCTCGCCGGCCTCTTCTTCGAGCGCGCCGAGCAGCGCCCAGCCCAGGTCGTGGTGAAAAGCCGCCATGCCCAGATCGACCAGCGGGTCGCGGTCGAGCCCGATGCGCCGGCCAAACACGATGGCCAGCACCGCCGTGTTGAGCATGTGGCTGAAAAGATTGCCCTTATAGGCTTCGAGGTGCGCCAGCGCCAAAAGCAGGTTGTGATGGCGTGGCTCGACGTCGATCAGCTCCAGGCACAGCCGCTTGACCTTGGCGTGCCGAGGCGAGCGGCCTTTGCGCAGGTCGTTGACAAACTGCCGCAGCATCAACAGGCCCGAGGCGTAGACGCTGAGCACCTGGTTGCGCGGGTCTTCGCCGCGGCGCAGCTCGTCGAAGGACTCCTCTTCGCGGACCCGCATCCGAATCGGGTGCAGGTCATAGCTGAGAATGTTGGCGGCGCCGGTGCGCACCACTTGCAGGAAGGCGTTGAGAAAGTTGCGCAGCTCGACCGGGCTGGGCACGCCGAGGAACGACATCTCGTTGATGCCGAGGTACTCGAAGATGCGCCGCAGGTAGCGGATGTTCTGAAAGCTGCTGAAGTCGAGGCGGATGATCCGGCGGTTGACGAAAAAATTGCCGTCGATCAACGAGAGATGCACCGCGTCGCCATAGCGCTCGAACAGCTCTTGCACCGTGCCGTGCATGTTCTCCAGCGGCCGATGCAACGCCTCATTGTCCAGGTCGTGCATGCCCGCCGAGCGCAGCAAGACAAAGAGGTTGTTGGTCAGCGCGCGCGACAGCTCGCCAAACCGCTCGTCGTGGCCTTCGTCGAGCTGCTGCAAGAAGTCGAGGGCGCCTGCAAAGCCGGAGTCGTTCATGCGCTCACCTCGCCCTCACCGCGCACCAGCACCCCGCGGAAGAACAGGTCGTAGAGCTGGCGCGTGCGCTCGGCGCGATCACATTGCATGTGCTGCATGGCCCACTCGGCGGCCTCGGCGACCACGTCCGAGCGGATGCGACGCTTGAGCTCCTTGTCGAAGAGCGCCGCCGCGTCGCGTTGCAGGCGGATGGCCAGCGCCACCGCGGCGCAATGGCGCAGCTCGTCCTGGCCCTTGCGGGTGATCAGACCGCCGCTCTGAAACAGCTCCAAAAAGCGCGCGTTGGCGTCGCCGGTCAGCGCGGCGGCGGCGAAATAACGCCGCTTCTCGTCGAGCTCGAAGTCGGTGAAGGCCTTGTCATCGATCGACTGCAGAATGCGCCGGTGCACGTCGGGGCTCTGCACGCGGGCGATCAGGTGAATCGCTTTGCTGCGCACGGCTTTGGCCGGATCGTGCAGCGCGGGGAAGAGCAGCGTCAGGTGCCGCTCAAGCTGATCGAGCGGCAGCAACGAGAGGCCTTCGAGCCGCACCGTCGGGTCGGGGTTGCCCATCGCCGCGCGCACCATGAAAGGCACCACCGTGCGCTCGACGCGCGGCGCGAGGATGCGCACCAGGTCATGGGCCAGCGCCGGTGACACCTCGCGCAGCAGCTCGGCGACCGCGCGCTCATGACCCGGCAGCCGATGCGCGACCAGGGCCAACAGGTGCGCGCGGGCCTCGGCGGTGCCCACCACGCCCGCAGCGCGGGCCAGCGCCGGCACCACCCGGGCGTCGAGCAGGCCGCAGATCGCCAGCACCGAGGGCGTGAAGCGATAATTCGGATCGGCCAGCGGCCCGGTGATGCGCTCGACAAACGCCGCGTTCGACCAGTGGGCGAAGATATGGTCGATGGCCACCTGATTCTCGGGCAGCGGCTTGCCCCGCGGACCGGTCAGCAGGCGCACCTTGCGCAGCAGCCGCTCCAGCTCGCCGATGCGGCCACCTTCGAGCAGCAGCTCGGCGATGCGGTCAAACAGCCCGACGATGCGCCCCGCGCGCTCGGCGGTCGACGCCTCATCGGCCAGGTTCACCTTGAAGAGGATCTCGATGAACTTCTCCAGCGTCTCGCGCCCGGTGGTCTGGATGACCGTGCGCAGCGTCGTCAGCTCGCCCGCGTCCATGGCAAACGGCGACTCGGAGAGCTGCGCCAGATCGTCCAGGGTCAGCGCCGCGCCGCGCAGATCGAGGCGGAACTTGGTGCCATCGCGATCGCGCATATGCGGGC
>JAGQJJ010000274.1 GCA_020430675.1 Myxococcales bacterium | reverse complement strand
CGGCGCGCCGTTCTTGTACTCGCTGGTGTGCACGATGGGACCGCCGAAGGTCTCCATGCCGGGCCAGCTCGGGCGGTTCGGCGTGTGGTTGTAGCTGGTGGCGATGACCAGCCGCTTTGCGCGGTGCTCGCCGCTGGCGGTCGTCACCCGCCACGCGCCGGCCCGCGGCTCGGCGCGGGTCACCCACTCGCCAAGCCGCGGTCGCAGCGAGAAGGTCTCGGCGTAGCTTTCGAGGTACTCGACGACCTTCGCCCGCGGCACATACTTCGGCCAGTCGGCGGGCATGCGGTGGTGGGGCAGGGAAGACCAGCGCCGCTCGGTGTGCAGGTGCAGGCGGTCATAATGCCGGCGCCAGCTCGAGCCGATGGTTTCGGCGCCGTCGATCATCTCGAACGGCACGCCTGCCTTGCGCAGACATCCGCCCACCGCGAGGCCGGCGGGGCCGGCGCCGATGATGAGGGTGTCGGTGTCGATGGGACGCTCGGCCGTCAATCACCCTCCTTCTGGCTGAGCCCGCGCTCGACGGCTCGGTCGAATTCGTCGGCGAAGTCGATCTGGAAGGGCTCGTCGGGCACCTGGGCGGCCTCGGCGTGCATGTGGGCCCGCCGCACCGACTCGCGCACTTCGTCGTCGGTGGGGTTCTCCTTGAGCTCCAGGTTGCCGTCGGCCTTGCGCCGCGAGACCGGCAGCAGAACGTCTTCGACCTTGTCGCTGGGGATGGTGCGCTCGTAGACCCCGCGGGCGAAGCGTTGCAGTGACCGCTCGGCCATCTGCTTCTCTTCGGGGGCCAGCCCGGACGGCTGCACGACTTTCTGCTGGAAGAAGTACACGCCGGCCGCGGGCACCAGCGGGCTCTCGGCCAGCTCGCGGGTGGTCTCGACGAGCTGCTCGCTGGTGATGCGGCCCTCTTCGTAGTCGGTCTGCAGTTTGGCCACCCGCGCCCGGATGCGCGTCTGCTGGTCATCGGGCAGGTCGCTCTCGGACAGCGCCTTGTCGATGCCGGTGCTGGCCAGATCGAGCGCCCAGGTGCCGACATTCTGGTAGATCACAAACGCGCCGACCGCCCCGATGACCAGCAGGATGACGGTGGCGATCGCGCAGCCCTTGAGGCAGCCGCCGCCCGAAGCCTTCTGCGGGCGCGGCTGGCCGTCGCTTTCTGCGGCGGGTTCGTTCATCGGGGCTCCTCTCTCGTGCGCGGTCCATTACACACGACGGCGCGCCGCTTTCAAAGAGCGATGCGTCGTGCTCGTTTCACCTGAAGGCGCACCCGTGGGGGCGTGAATTCGGTGGCCTCCCCATTGACACGATGCGTCATGCCGCCGTAAATCACGCCTGCGTCACCCTCAGGAGACCACAGTGAACATCATCGCCGAGTACATCTGGATCGACGGGGCGGATCCCACCCGCCATGTTCGGTCGAAGACCAAGATCGTCGACGTCGAGCGCCCGCTGACCGCGCAGGCGCCGCTGGCCCTGTCCGACCTGCCCGAGTGGGGCTTCGACGGTTCGTCGACCGGCCAGGCGTCGGGCGGCGACTCCGATCGCAAGCTGATGCCCGTCTGCCTCGTGCCCGATCCGGTTCGCGAAGGCAATGACAGCTACCTCGTGCTCTGCGAGGTGCTCTACCCCGATGGCCGGCCGCACGAGACCAATACCCGCGCTCATCTGCGCGCGGTGCTCGCCGCGGGGGCCGACAAGGCCGATGCGTGGGTCGGCATCGAGCAGGAATACACGCTGTTCAAGGGCTCGTCGCCGCTTGGCTTCGGCTCGGAGCGCCGCTTTCCGGCGCCGCAGGGCCCGTACTACTGCGGCGTGGGCGCCGATGAGGTCTACGGCCGTCAGATGGTCGAGCGCCACCTGCGGGCCTGCCTGCGCGCGGGGCTGAACATCGTCGGCGTGAACGCCGAGGTCATGCCCGGGCAGTGGGAGTTCCAGGTCGGCGGCCCCAACAGCGATCCGCTGACCACCTCCGACCACCTGTGGCTCGCCCGCTGGCTGCTCTATCGCGTCGGTGAGGATCTCGGCATCAGCGCCACCCTCGACGCCAAGCCGGTGACCGGCGACTGGAACGGCGCTGGCGCGCACACCAACTTCTCGACCGCGGCCATGCGCGCCGATGGCGGCATGAAGGCGATCGTCGAGGGCTGCGAGAAGCTGCGCAGCCGAGTGCGTGAGCACCTGGCGGTCTACGGCGAGGGCTACGAGATGCGCCTGACCGGCCGTCACGAGACCTGCCGCTACGACGAGTTCAAGTACGGCGTCGGCGACCGCACCGCCTCGGTGCGCATCCCCGCCCACGTCGGCACCGACGGCAAGGGTTACCTCGAAGATCGCCGGCCCTGCGCCAACGCCGATCCGTATCAGGTGACCGCCGTCCTGCTCGAGACCATCGTCGGCGTCTCGGTCGCCTGACCGCGCCCTCGGGCGCTCACCCCACCTGCCAACCTGAGCGCACATCGCCGCCGCGGGCGAGGCCCCAGGCCATCTGGGGCGTTGTGTGCGCGACGCCGACCCGGCCGAGCCGATCGAGCGTGATCAGCCCCGCGTGACCGTTGATGCGGCGACCCATCTCGGCCAGCAGGCGCCGGCTCGCGGTCTCGGGCGGCTCGCCCGCGCGCATCGCGTCAACCGCCGCCCGCCCGAGCGACACGCGAATGATCGCCTCGCCCCAGCCGGTCGCGCTGGCGGCGCCCGCGTGGTCGTCGCAATAGGTGCCGCAGCCGATCAGCGGCGCGTCGCCCACCCGGGCCGGATGCCGATCGGGCGTGCCGCCGGTGCTGGTGCCGGCGGCCAGGCGACCATGGGCGTCGATCGCGATGGCGCCGACGGTGTCACACCCGCGGGCGATGTCCTGCGAGGGGGTGTCGGGTGGCCGCAGGTCCGCTTCGGTGCAGGGCAGCACGCCGTAGTCTGCGCCCCAGGCCAGGGCGCCATCGCCGACGAGCAGGATATGCGGCGAGTGCTCGAGCACCGCGAGCGCGAGGTCGATGGGGTGCAGCGTCGGTGGGATCGAAGCCACCGCGCCGCAGGCGAGATCGGCGCCGCGCATCACCGAGGCGTCGAGCCGCACATGGCCGGCGGCGTCGGTCACCGCGCCGCACCCGGCGTTGAGCACGGGGGCGTCTTCCAGCACGCGGATGGCCGCGCAGACCGCGTCGAGCGCCGAGCCCCCTCGCATGAGCACCGCGTGGCCGGTTTCGGCCGCCGCGCGGCAGGCCGCCGCCGCCGGCGCCCGCCAGCGCTCGGGGATGCTGAACGCGCCACCATGCACCACGACCGCCGGCTGGACGGACTGCTTTGTCACGGCATCAGTCTCCGCAGGGGCCAAACTGGCCGACATGCACCGTGGTCTGGTCGGAGTAGCCGACCGGGCCGGGCATGGGATCGTCGGTATACCACCCGGTGAAGCGCGTGAGCGTGCCGCCGAGGACCAGACCTTGGTGGGAGTGGCCCTCGGGCAGCGGCAGCGCCACCGGCTCCGAGATCAGGCCCTGCGGCGTGATGCGGCTGATGCCAAGCTGCCGCGCGCCGCCGGGCAGCGTCTGGTGCCATGCGATCGCAAAGCGGTCGGGCGCCAGGAAGGCGACGTCGGTGATGAGCGCCGCGCCGGTGGCCCCGGGCAGCGGCGGCGTGGCAAACGGATCGCCGGCCCCGTCGACGAGGGTGATCGCCGGCTGCGGGATGCCCGCGCCGAAGGGCTTCGTCCAGGCGACGCCGAAGACGCCCATGCCCTCGCCGAAGGCCATCTGCACGTTGCCGATGCCGCCGCCGCCGACGCGGGCCTCGTCGCCGATGGGCGTGCCCTGGTCATTGAGCAGGCGGAAGGCCAGCTCGTTGGGATCATCGCCATCGCGCGCGAGCCAGGCGGCACCCCAGACGCCATCGCCGAACGCAACCGCCGGGCTCTGGGCGGGGCTCTGGGTCAACTGCACCGCGGGGCTCGCGTTGAGGCCCTCGTCGAGCGCGATGGCCCAGACGCCGCCTTCGCCGTTGAGCCCCCGGGTATAGACCAGCATGCCGCCGCCGAGGGGGGCCCACGCGAAGTCCATCTGCCGGGCGTCGAACGTCAGCGGCAGGTCGACGGTGACCCCGCCTGCGTTGCCCGCGGCGTCGAGCGGACGGATGCGCAGGCCATCGAAGACCGTGTCGGCGGTGCGCCGGGCGATCCAGGCGACCAGGAAGTTGGTGCCGTTATAGGCTACCGCGTGCTGCGGCAGCTCGGCGTACCCGATCTCAGCCGGCTGGCCCACGGCCTCGCCGGTTCGGTTGAAGCGCTGGAAGCGGATGATGTCGAGCCCGGCCGGGCCGCCGGGGGTCTGCCACGAGACGCCGTACTCCGTGCCATTCCAGAGCGCGTCGGGCGCGAAGGTCTGCGGGTCGGCGATCGGCGTCGGCCAGGCGCGCAGCCCCAGGTTGGCCCGGGCTTCGCATGGTGGGCGATCGTCGCCGGCATCCGGGGTGGGCCCGAGGTCGTCGGACGGCGCCATGTCGCTCTCGACCGCCATATCGGTCGCGTCGGGCATGGTCGCAACATCGGAGAGGCGCCGCATGTCGACCTCAGCGTCGGCCACCCGCGGGGTGCTGTCGCCGTCGTCGCAGCCGGTGGTCAAGAAGCCGGCCAACCCAAGGGCGGCCGCGAAACGGAAGGCGGAGAGCGCCATGAATCCCCCGAGCGTGATCTCTGATGAAAATGCAGGTCGCGATACTTACCATCGGGGACGAGTTGCCGACAAGCGGCGCCGGCCCGCGCCGCCGAGCCCAAGGAGCCGCATGCACCGCTTTGCACTGCCCTGTCTCTTCGCCCTCCTCCTGAGCGCGGCCCCCGCGGCAGCTCAGGTCAACTCCGGCGCCTGCGAGACCCCCAACGTGCTGTTGGTGCTCGACCGCTCGGGTTCGATGCTCGAGTTCAACAAGTGGGTCCAGGCGGTCGATGCTGTGACCCAGATGACTCGGGTCTTCGAACCCCAGATCCGGTTCGGCTTGATGGTCTTCCCCTGGGGTGGCGACTGCCGCGTGCAGGTCAACGAGGCCATCCGCAACCCGTGCGTGCCCGGAAACGCCCAGGCCATCAGCCAGGAGCTGCTCGCCGCGCGCACCGCGCCCGAGCGCGGCAACAACACGCCGATCGGCGCCGCCATCACCGAAGCGACCACGTATTTCACGCAGCTTCGCGATCAGAACCGGCGCAGCTTCATCGTGATGATCACCGACGGCATGGAGACCTGCAACGGCAACCCCATCGCCTCGGCGCAGGCCGCGTACCTGGGCTCCGAAATCCCGGTCTTTGTCATCGGCTTCGGCAACGGCGTCGACCGCAACACCCTCAACGAGATGGCGCGGGTGGGCGGCACCGGGCAGGCCTATCAGGTCAACAACGGGCAGGATCTCTTCCAGGTGCTCGCCGACATCGCCGATCAGGCCAGCGAAGAGGTCTGCGACGGGGCCGACAATGACTGCGACGGCATGATCGACGAGATGGTGGCCGACCAGCCCTGCGACACGGGCTGCGGCGAGGGGCGTCAGGTCTGCGTCGATGGCCGCTACAGCGAGTGCTTCGGCGGCGACATCCCGATGGAGGTCTGCGACGGGGCCGACAACGACTGCGACCACATCATCGACGAGCAGGCCGAGGTGCCGTGCATCACGCTGTCGGGCAACCCGGGCGTGCAGGAATGCGTCAACGGCGAGCCCGCCGAGGACTGCACGCCTTCGGATCCCAACCGCGAGGAGGTCTGCGACGCCATCGACAACGACGGCGACGGCGCGGTCGACGAGGGCACCGATGAGCCGTGCTCGGTGGACTGCCACGAAGGCCGCCGCGCGTGCGTCGAGGGCGCCTACCTGAGCTGCTCGGCGCAGCCCGCCACCCCCAACGGCCTTGAGCGCTGCAACCGGCAGGACGATGACTGCGATGGCAGCACCGATGAAGCCGCCGAGTGCCCCGGCGAGGAGATCTGCGACGAGGGCGTCTGCCTGCAGCGGTGCCGGTTCAACGAATGCGCCGGCGGCTATTACTGCGGAGCCGATGATTACTGCCACCCGCTGCCGTG
>JAGQJJ010000273.1 GCA_020430675.1 Myxococcales bacterium | reverse complement strand
GCGCGCGGCCGCTGAGACCCCGAGCAGGAAGGTGCCGAACTGCTCGTGATCGAAGGCCAACGCATTGTCGCGCAGCGCGTCCGGGTCATCGGGCCGCCGCCCGACCGGCACGACACCAAAAGCGCGGATGGCATCGCCGGCCGGGCTCTGCCACTGCGCGTCGATGCCAGTGAAGCTGTTGATCGTATTTCGAAATCTGTTTCGAGCGATCAACCGCCGGCCGCCGAGGTCAAGGGTCATGCGCCCGGCCCGCAGGCGCGCCGTGTCTTTGTCCATGAAGGCATCGGCGACCGTCAGACCGACGTAGGCTTGCAAGACATCGAGCGGGTTGACCTGTGACGTATCGACCGGCGGCGTGCCATCGGCGAGGTACTGGCGCGCGTCGACCACCTCGAGGCCGATGGCAAGCGGGGCGAAGCGGGCCTCGGCGGCGACGCCGGTGCGCATCGCCAGCGCATGGTCGGCGCCGACCGCTCCGGCGCGAAACTGTTGCCACAATCGCTCATAGCGCGTGCGCTGCGTCACGATGACATCGATGCCATCCTCGCCCGCGGGCGCGCGCTGCAAGCGCAATGGCTCATTGGCCTGGCCCGGCAACGCGGGCAGAAGCCAGAACAGCAACAAGAGCCATCGTCTCATGGCATGATCCCCGCATCGGCCGGCAGGAAGCCATGCCGCCGCAAGAGGCCCTGTCCCGCGGGCGAGCGGACGTACTCGATGAACTGCGCCGCTTCGGTGGCATGGGGCGACTTCGACACCGCGGCGATGGGATAGGTGGCCCGCACGTTCAGCGCGGCGGGGATGGCCACGACCCGCACCCGCGGGCTGGCGTCGGTGCCATAGACCACCGCCGCGTCGGCTTCGCCCAGTTCGACCTTGGCCCGCAACAGCCGCACGTTGCTCTCTTCTGACACGATATGGGCCCGCACCGCGGCCGCGAAGGCATCGCCATAGGCGGCGCGCGCCTTGTCGAGCATGGCCCCCGCATACCGACCCACCGGCACGTTCTCGGTGCCCACGACCACGCGCTGCGCTTCGGCGAGCTGCTCGAACCGCTCGATGTGACCCGGGCCGAGCGGCACGATGACCACCAGCGCGTTCGCGGCGAAGGCATGCGTCTCGCCGACCAGGCCGGCGTCGACCAGCGCGCGCATGTGCTGCTCGTTGGCCGACGCGAACACGTCCGCCGCCGCGCCCTGCTCGATCTGCAGGCGCAGCACCTGGCTGCCGGCGAAGGTGAGCTGCACGTCGACCTCGGGATGCGTCGCTTCGAAGCCCTGCTCCAAATCGGCGAAGGCCTCGGTCAGCGACGAAGCGGCAAACACCGCCAGGGGCGTGCGCGCCTCGGGCGCCGGCGACCGGCAGGCATTGGCAAAGCAGGCCAGCGCGAGCCCCAGCGCGGCGACAGGCACGGCGCGCATCGGGCGTTTCAGGCCTTCCAGGGCTTGGCGTTTGCGTCGGGCAGCGGGCCTTGCCCGTAGGGCGGCGGCAGGTCGATGGGGCCGCCCTCGGGCAGCAGCGAGAGCAGCTGCAACGTGACGTAGGCGCTCAGGCCCCAGAGCAGCTCGCCCTCCCACTGGAAGAAGTGGATGGGCCAGCGCTGCCCGTCGGCTTCGTGGTAGCGAATCGTCCAGCCATCGCGCACGCGCAGGGCGTCGAGCGGCACGGTGAAGATGCGGGCCACCTCGCCCGGCTCGGCCTTCAGCGGGGGCAGGTCGGTGATGCGGCCCACGACCGGGGTGACGATCATCTTGCCGCTGACGGTGGGGAAGTCGTCGAGCAGGCCCAGGATCTCGACGCGGTCGCCGGGCAGGCCGATCTCTTCGCGGGCTTCGCGCAGCGCGGCGAAGGCGCTCATCGCCCGGCGGCGCTGTCGAGCCGGCGGCGCAGCGCGTCGGCGACCATTTCGATCGCCACCCGGTTGCGCCCGCCGCGCGGCACGATCACGTCGGCGTGCCGCCGCGAGGGGTGCACGAAGGTCAGGTGCATCGGCCGCACGGTGGCCTCGTACTGCCCGAGCACATGCTCGACCGCCCGCCCGCGCTCGACGCTGTCGCGGCGCAGGCGGCGCATCAGGCGGATGTCGTCATCGGTGTCGACGAACATCTTGACGTCCATCAGCTCGCGCAGCCGGGCGTTTTCGAGGACCAGGATGCCCTCGACGATGACCAGCGGCCGTGGGTCGATGCGCGTCGTCTCGGGCAGCCGCACCGATTGGGTATAGCTGTAGATCGGCTGGTCGACCGCCTGCCCCGCTTTGAGCGCGACGATGTGCTCCACCAGCAGGTCGGTGTCGAAGGCGTCGGGGTGGTCGAAGTTGACCTGGCGACGCTGCTCGATGGTCAGGTGGGCCAGGTCGGCGTAGTAGCAATCGTGTTCGAGGTAGGCGACGTTTTCGCGGCCGATCAGCTCGACGATCGACCGCGCGACGGTCGTCTTGCCCGAGCCGGTGCCGCCGGCGATGCCCAACACGACGCTGACCATGAGGGGGTTTCCTTCTGATCCGGGTGTCGTTAGATTACCGCAGCCGTGGCCGAAGGTTCGGGCCGCAACGTGGTTAGCACGGCCACGACGGCCCGGCAACCGCCCCGTGCTCCCGGCCCGACTTGGAGAGCGCAGGAAACCGCCGCGTGTACGTGCCCCACAGCGCCGAAGTTCAGCAGGTCTACGCCCAGGCGAGCGACATCGCGCAGCAGACCGGGCAGCGCCTCTCGAGCGCGCATGTCCTGCTGGCGATGTTCACCGTGCCCAATCTGGCCGAGCTGTTGCTGCTCGAACGCGACGTCAACGAAGAGACGTTGCTGGCCTGCATCGAGCGCATCGAGCATGAGCCCGACGACACCCTGCCGACGCTGGCCGCGCGCAGCCGCGAGATCGCCCGGGCCTGCGAGGACGACGAGGTCAACTGCCTGCACCTGCTGGCGGCGGTGACCTCGCAGCCGCATTCGTTTGCGTGGCAGGTGCTGGCGCGCACCGGCGTGGCGATGGAGCAGCTCGCCGAGGCGGCGCAGCGCTATGCCACGCACGGCGTGCCGCGGCGGCTGCGGCGCACGGGCACCGCGCTGGCGCTCGACGATCTGGAAGTGCGCGAGCGCGACACCATGGAGTACGCGGCGCTGGCCACGGTCGAGGCCGAGCGCGATACGGTCAACGAGCAGGTCGAGGCGCCGACGCCCACGGTCGAGGCCCCCTCGGTGCGGCGGGGCGCGAGCGGGCGCTACGCCGCGGTCGAGCCGCCCGCTTGGGGGCGCGTGGCCGCCGAGCCGACCGATCGACGCTCGGGCCAGCGTGGGCGACGCGCGGCCGATCATTCGGGGCAGACCACCGGCGGGCGGCGCGAGGCGGATGTGGCCGAGGCCGCGGAAGCGACGCCCGCCGAGACGGCGACGCCCATCGACGCCACGCCGATCGACCTCGCCGCCGATGCGCCGCTCGACGAAGACCGCCCAAGCCCCTTCGTGCTCAACCGCGAGCGCTTCCCGTGGCTGACGCGGCTGGGGCGAAACCTGAGCCACCTCGCGTGGTTGGGCCGTTTTGATCCGGTGTTTGGCCGCGACCGCGAGATCGACGAGACGCTCGACGTGCTGCACAAGCGGCGCAGCAACAACCCGTGCCTCGTCGGCGAGCCGGGCGTGGGCAAGACCGCCATCGCCGAGGGCGTGGCCACGCGGCTGGCCAAGGCGCATGGCGACGCGCGCACCGCGCCCGAGCGGGTCATCATCCAGATCGACGTGGGCGGCATCCTCGCCGGCACGCATCTGCGCGGCGCGCTGGCCGAGCGGCTGCGCGGCCTGCAGGACGAGGTCCGCCAGGCCCGTGGGCGGGTGGTGGTCTTCATCGATGAGGTGCACACGCTGATGGGCGCCGGCGGCGGCGATGGCGCGCACGACGCGGCCAACGAGCTGAAGGCGGCGCTGGCGCGCGGCGAGTTCCCGGTCATCGGCGCGACCACCGTCGACGAGTACCGCACGCATATCGAGGCCGACCCGGCGATGGAGCGGCGATTCACGCCGGTTTTCATCGACGAGCCCGACGAGCCGACGACGCTGCGCATCCTGCACGGGGTGGCCGACCGCTACGCGCGACACCATCACGTCGCCTACCAGCCCGACGCGATCGACGCGGCGGCGCGGCTGGCGCGACGGTACCTGCACGACCGGGCTGATCCCGACAAGTCGCTGGGCGTGCTCGATCTGGCCGGCGCGGTGGCCCGGCGGCGCGGCGGCGCGGTCGATCGGCGCGCGGTGGCCGAGGTCATCTCGCGCATGGCCCGCGTGCCGGTCGAGCACCTGCTGGTCGATGATCCCGAGCGCTTTTTGCAGATGGAGGCGCTGCTCGGCGAGCAGCTCATCGGCCAGCGGCATGTGCTGACCGCCATCGCCGAGACCATCCGCCGCAACCTGGCCGGCTTTGCGGGCGGGCGGCCCATCGGCTCGTTCCTGTTTCTGGGCCCGACCGGCGTGGGCAAGACCGAGGCGGTCAAGGCGCTGGCGGCGTTTTTGTTCGGCAGCCGCGACGCGCTGGTGCGCTTCGACATGAGCGAGTACCTCGAAGCGCACGCGGTGGCCCGTTTGATCGGCGCGCCGCCGGGCTACGTCGGCCACGCCGAGGGCGGCCAGCTCACCGATCGCGTGCGGCGGCGGCCCTATCAGGTGGTGCTGTTCGATGAGATCGAGAAGAGCCACCGCGATGTGTGGAACGTGCTGCTTCAGGTGCTCGACGACGGGCGCCTGACCGATGGCAAAGGCCGCACGGTCGACTTCTCGAACACCGTGGTTGTGATGACCAGCAACCTGGGCGCCGAGGTCTTCCGCGACAGCGGGCGGCGCATCGGCTTCGGCGGCGTCGGCGCGGGCGACCGCGAGGCACAGACCACGCAGGCCCTCGACGCGGCGCGGCGGGCCTTTCCGCCCGAGCTTTGGGGCCGCATCGAGCGCCGGCTGGTCTTCCACCCGCTCTCGCGCGACGAGGTCGCGGCGGTCGCGCGGCTGCAGCTCGCCGAGCGGGCGCGGCTGCTCGAAGGCGAGCGCGGCATCCGCTTCTCGGTCAGCGACGCGGCGGTCGATCTGCTCATCGCGCGCGGCGGCTACGACCTGAGCCTGGGCGCGCGGCCTATGCGCCGCACCATCGCCCGCGACATCGAAGGGCCGCTGGCCGAGCGCATCCTCGCCGGCCGCCTGCGCCGCGGCGACGTGGTGCGCATCGACGCGGTGGAGGGCGAGCTGACCTTCACGGCCGCCGAGCCCGCGTAGCGTGCCGTCGAGACGGGCGCCGAACCGCGCGGCGCGGCGACTGCCGGCGTGCGCGCTGCTTCTTGTCGCAGCGCTGGCCCCCGCCGCGTGGGCGGCGCCGCGCATGGTGGTCAAGGCGCGGGCCTACCTCGACGGTCTGCGCGCGGTGGCCGAGGGCGACACCGTCCACCTCACCGGCACGCTGCGCGACAACCTGGGCACGCCGGTGCCGGGGGTCGAGGTGCGCGTCGCCGCCCGCCAGGCGAGCGCACAGGCCACCACCGACGGAAGTGGCCGCTTTGAGGTCGACCTGGACGTGCCCGGCGGGGGTCGCGCCAAGGTGGCGATCGAGTGGCCCGGGGGCGACTGGCTGGCGCCGGCCGGCGCCTCGCTCGACGTCGCCGTGGGCCGCACCGAGGTGCAGCTCGCGCTCGACGTGCCCGACGCCATCGACGCCGGCGCCGTCGTGCACCTCGGCGCGCGGGCCAGCGACGCCAACGGCGAGGCGCTTGCGGATCTGCCGCTGCGCGCGCGGCTTGGCGAGCAGTCGATCGATGGCCACACCCACTCATCCGGCCAGCTCGGGCTGACCTTTGCGCCGCTCGAAGCCGGGGTGCATCGACTCACCGTCGACTTTGCCGGCGACAAGCTGCGCCTGCCGGCGCGGGCCACCAAAGCGATCGCGGTGACCCGGCCGCTGACGGTCGAGCTTGGGCTGCGCAGCGCGACGCCGCTGGAGCCCGGCGCGCCGATCGTTTTCGACGCCCACTTCGGCGAGGGCACGCCCGACGGGGTGCGCGCGGTGCTGACCGCCGATGGCC
>JAGQJJ010000272.1 GCA_020430675.1 Myxococcales bacterium | reverse complement strand
ATCAATGTCGCTAGCGAAAAATGGCTGAAAGCATTATCCGAACTGTGCAAGCAGCATGGCATCGTGCTTATCGTTGATGACATCCAGATGGGTTGCGGCCGCACGGGCGCCTTCTTCAGCTTCGAAGCGGCGGGCATCCGCCCCGACATCGTGTGCCTGTCGAAGTCCATCTCCGGCTACGGACTGCCCTTCGCGCTGACGCTGCTGCGCCCCGAGCTCGATGTGTGGGCGCCCGGCGAGCACAACGGCACCTTCCGCGGCCATAACCTGGCCTTCGTGACCGGCCGCGCGGCGCTCGACGAATTCTGGACGACCGACGCGCTGATGGCACAGGTCGCAGCCAAGTCGACGCTGGTCCAGGCCGGCTTCCGGCGCCTGGCGGAACGGTTCGGCGGCCAGGTGCGCGGACGTGGCTTCGTACAGGGCATCGCATTCGACACCCCGGGCCTGGCGCGCGCCGCCGCCCGCGCCGCCTTTGAGCGCGGCCTGTTGATCGAGACCGCCGGTGCCGGCGACCGGGTCCTCAAGTTCCTCGCGCCGCTGACCATCGACGAGGCGCAGCTTCGCGAGGGGCTCGATGTGCTCGAGTCGGCCGTCGCCGCCGCCGCCCACCGCAGCAGCCCGCGCCGCGAGAACCGGTCCGACGTTTGCGGCACTGCGCAGGCCCCGATCGAGGCGCACCCGTGATCGTCCGTCGCCTCTCCGATCTACCGCCCGCGCGCACGGTCACCGCCGAGAACTGGGCAAGCCGTCGCCTGCTGCTGCGCGACGCCGGCCTGGGCTTCTCGCTGCATGACACGCTCATCCGCGCCGGCACCTCGACCCGCATGCACTACACGCACCACCTGGAGGCCGTCTACTGCATCAAGGGCCACGGTCGCGTCGAGCAGTTGGCGACGGGCGAAGCCTTTGCCATCACGCCGGGCACGGTCTACGCGCTGGATGCGCATGACCCCCATGTGCTGCACGCCGAGACCGAGATGCGAATGGTCTGCGTCTTCAACCCACCGCTCGCCGGCCCCGAGACCCACGACGCAGACGGCGTCTACCCGCTGATCGCCGAGTCAGCCTGATCATGCTCGATGTCTATCACTCACGCACCGGCGCACCATGGGAGATCGGCGCGCGGCATGACCCGGTCCGGTGGGGCGATGAATCCGGCCCGCTGCGAGCCGAACAGCTCGCCCGGTATGACCGCGATGGCTTCGTAATCCTGCCTGATCTCTTCCACGCGGCCGAGGTCGATGGCTTCCTCGCCGAAGCGCATCGGTTGGCAGCCACCGTCGATCGGCAGACCGACGACGCGGTCGCCACCGAGCCCGACAGCGATGCCATCCGCTCGATCTTCAAGGTGCACGAACGCGCGCCCACCCTGCGGGCGCTGGCCATGGACCACCGAATCCGTGGCGCCGCGCGCCAGATTCTAGGCAGCGAGGTCTACATCCACCAGTCGCGCATCAACTTCAAACCAGGCTTCGACGGCCGCGCGTTTCCATGGCATTCCGACTTCGAGACCTGGCATATTGAAGATGGCATGCCGCGCATGCGGGCCCTGAGCGCCTCGGTCCTGCTGACGGAGAACACCGCGGTCAACGGCCCCCTGATGCTCGTGCCCGGTTCTCATCGGGCCTTTGTCCGCTGTGTGGGCGAGACGCCCCGGGATCACTACAAGGAGTCGCTCAAGAATCAACGTTACGGCGTACCGGCCCCGCAAGCGCTCACCCGATTGGTGCAGACCGGTGGCATCGTGCAGGCGCTCGGCGGCGCGGGCACGGTCATTCTCTTTGACTGCAATGCCATGCATGGCTCGACGGGCAACCTGTCACCGTTCCCGAGACATAATGTCTTTCTGGTCTACAACAGCGTCGAAAACCGGCTGGTCGCGCCGTTTGGCGACATGCCCCCACGGCCCGAGTTTCTGGGCGCCCGCACCCCGCAGGCCACGCTCGCCGAAGCGCCGCGCCGATGAGCCAGCTCCTCATCATCAGCAGCTTTCTCTTCTTTCTCATCGTCTTCACCGCGATCGGCGCCCTCGCCTCGCGGGTGAAGACCACCTCATCGGAAGACTATCTGGTCGCCAGCCGCGACGTGAGCCCCTGGCTGATCGCGCTCTCGGCGGTCTCCACCAATAACAGTGGCTATATGTTCATCGGGCTCATCGGCTTCACCTGGCGGCAAGGCATTGAAGCCGTCTGGATCACCTTCGGGTGGATTCTGGGCGACCTCCTGACCTGGTTCTGGGTGCATCGGCGCGTGCGCGCCCAGAGCGAAGACGTCGGCGCGGCCTCGGTGCCAGCGCTGCTCGCCACCGACCGCAACGGCCGCATCTCGCGCCCCATCGCCGTGGTCGCCGGCCTGCTGACGTTCTTCTTCCTCGGTGGCTACGCGGCCGCGCAGCTCAAGGCCGGCAGCACCACGCTGCACGCCTTGTTCGACTGGCCGCTCTGGGCGGGCTCGACGCTTGGCGTGGTCATCGTGAGCGTCTACTGCATGTCAGGCGGCATCCGCGCCTCGATCTGGACTGACGCCGCGCAGTCAATCGTGATGATCGGCGCCATGGCGCTGCTGCTCGGGGCCTGCGTGATGGAGGTGGGCGGTCCCGGCGCGCTCTTCGACGCGCTGCGCGCGCTCGATCCTGCGCTGGTCGATGTCATCCCCAACGGCCTGGCCTTTGGCCTCGGCCTCTACATCCTCGGCTTTGTGTTCGGCGGCGTCGCCACCATCGGCCAGCCCCACATCCTGGTGCGCTTCATGGCCATCGACGCCACCGACTCGATCAAGCGGGCGCGCCTCATCTACTTCACCTGGTACACCTTCTTCAGCATCGGCGCGCTCGCCGTCGGCCTCTATGCCCGCGTCCTTCTGCCCGACCTGGGCGCCGGCCTGGACGACACGGCGCTTGCCGTGGCCACCGAGGGCGCACTGCCCGCCTTGTCGGTCAAGATGCTGCCACCGCTGCTGATCGGCGTGATGCTCGCCGGCCTGTTCTCGGCGACGATGAGCACCGCCGACTCACAGATTCTGTCGTGCTCGGCCGCCGTCACCCAAGACGTAGCGCCGCGGTTCAGCCAGTCCTACAACGCCTCGAAGATCGCCACCCTCAGCGTCGCCGGCCTCGCGCTGCTCATCGCGCTGACCGCCACCTCGGGCGTCTTCTCGCTGGTGCTGATCGCCTGGTCGGCGCTGGGCGCTTCTCTGGGGCCCATCCTGCTCATCCGCCTCGCCCACCGCCCGCTGTCGGCGCGCCTCGCCCTGGTGATGATGACCTCGGGCATCGCCACGGTGATCGCGTGGGGCGCGTCGCCGTGGGCCGACGACGTCTTCAAGGCGCTGCCCGGCATCGCCGTGCCGCTGATCATCTACGCCCTGGCGATGTTTGTCGGCCGCGACCGCCCGCCCGTCGGCGAGGGCGCAGGCCCCCCAGCCCGGAGAACCTGAATGTTCAGCCGCATCGTCGTCGCCGTCGACGACTCCCCCGACTCGACCCGCGTGGTCGAGTTCGTCAAGCATATGGCCACCGGCAGCGACCTGACCCTCATCCTGGCGCACGCCTGGCATGTGCCGCCCGAGGTCGCCGGCCTCGCCGGGCAACTCTCCGCCGATGGCAGCTACGTCAATCGGGTGCGCGCCCGGCTGATCGCCGCCTCGGATGCGCTGCTCGCGCGTTGCCAGGCGGCCATCGGCGGCGCCGCCATCCACGTTGAGACCGCCTCCGTTGAAGGCAAACCCGGACCGGCGCTGGTCGAGGTCGCGCGCGTCCATCAGGCCGAAGCGGTGGCCATCGGCCGCCGCGGCCGGGGGCGCGTCAAGAGCCTGCTGCTCGGCAGCGTCAGCGACTACGTGGTGCACCACGCCGCCTGCCCGGTCATCGTCGTGCCTTGACCCTCGGCTGCGAAGGCTTGCCGTCCTCGGAGTGCAGGTCATCGTCGGAGGCCAGCATCGGCGAGGCGTCGAGATCAGTGGCGCCCATCAGCTCGGCGATGCGCGACAGCGCGTTGAGCAGCCCCGCCTGCTCGGCGCGCGGCAGTCCCGAGAAGCGGACCATGAACTGCTCCTGCAACGGCGTCGGCAGGGCCTCAAAGCGCCGACGCCCCGCCGCCGTCAGCGACAGACAGACGCGCCGGCGATCTTGTGAGCGCCGCTCGCGCGCCACCAGGCCGGCGCGCGCGAGCCGATCGATGATGCGCGAGACCGTCGCCGCCGAGAGCTGCACACGTTCGGCGACCCGCACCACCGTCACCTCATCCTCATCGGCGCCCGCTTCTCCGACGGCTTTGAGACACAACAACTGCGGCACGGTGAGCCCCACGTCGCGCGAGAGGGCCTTGGAGTGCTCGGAGATGCGCCGCACGATCTGCCGGATCGCGATCAAGACCGCATGGGCGCTCTCGGGATCCTGAGCCAAAACGAGCCTCCCGCGACGGAAGATGTTTGCGACAGCAAACTACCCCGCGGGAAGCCAGGGCGGCAATCACCTCCATCGCCGCGCCGGCGACGGCTTCACCGCGGTGCGGCCGCCTGCCGCGCGGTGTCCGGCGTCATGCCCGTCCAGTCATGAAAGGCCCGATAAAACGAGTTGGGCTCCTCGAAGCCCAGCAGAAAGGCGATCTCGGCCGCGGCGAGGCGCGTGCGGGCCAGATGATGCCGGGCGAGCGACTCGCGGGTCTGTTGCAGCACCTTCTGATAGGTCGTGTCCTCCGCGCCCAGCCGCCGTTGCAGCGTGCGCTTGCCCATGCCCAGGCGGCGGGCGATGTCCTCCATGGCGACCAGGCCGCCGGGCAGCCCTTCGAGCAGCGCGGCGCGCACGCGCTCTTCAACCGTCGCTGCTTCCTCGCCGGCGTCGTCGCCGTGCCCGAACGCCCGCCCGACCCGCGGCGCCCCGAGCGCAGCCTGCCGCGCCTGCGCGCCGTGTCGGCCAACGCCCGCGCCGCGGTCGTGCTCACCGTCCGTGAATTGCTCGGCGTCCGCGAGGCGGCACCCGATGCACTTCACGATCTGCCATGGCTGGCGACCGATGGCATCACGGGCACTTCGGATGGCATCAACATGCCATCGCCCGACGCGCTGGCTTACCTGCAATACACCAGCGGCTCAACGGCCGACCCGAAGGGGGTGATGCTCACCCACCGTCAACTCGCCGCCAATTGCCGGGCCATCGAAGCGACCTATCGCCCCACGCCCGACAGCGTCATGGTGAGCTGGGTGCCGACGTTTCACGATCTGGGTCTGGTCTATGGCATCTCGATGCCGGTCTGGTCCGGCTTTCACTGCGTCTCACTGGCGGCGGCCGACTTCGCCCGCCGCCCCGCGCGCTGGCTGCAAGCCATCGCCCGCTATCGAGGCACCCATAGCATCGCGCCCGACACCGCCTATGCCATCGCCGCCGCTCGGGTCGAGCGACAGGCGCTCGACGGCCTCGACCTGTCCTCATGGCAGATGGCGCTCAACGGCGCCGAGCCGGTGCGCCGAGCCAGCGAAGATGCCTTCATCGATGCCTTCGCGCCCCATGGCTTCAACCCGGATGCCTTCTCCCATTCCTGGGGCCTCTCCGAAGCCACCGCCAAGCTGACCGGCGAGCCGGCGGGCGAGCGACGGCAATTCCTGCGGCTCGACGGCGAAGCGCTCGCCCGGCATCGGGTGGTCGACGCCGCCGAAGGCACCGAGCGGGTCATCGAGGTGGCGAGCTGCGGGCGGCCGGCGCCGGGGACCGAGCTGCGCATCGTCGACCCCGAGAGCCATCGCGCGCTGCCATCGGATCACATCGGCGAGATCTGGGTCCGCGGGCCGTCGGTGGGGCTGGGCTATTGGGACGCGCCCAAGGCCACCGCCGAGACCTTCGGCGCGCGCACCGCCGCCGGCGATGGCCCCTGGCTGCGCACGGGCGACCGCGGCTTTCTGCACGACGGCCGCCTCTTTGTCGCCGGGCGCATCAAAGAGATCCTGATCGTGCGCGGTCAGAATCACTACCCGCAGGATCTGGAAGCCAGCGTGGCCGGCACCCACCCGGCGATTCGACCGGGCGGCACGGTCGCGTTTGCCCTCGACCGCGGCGCGGGCGAGCAGG
>JAGQJJ010000271.1 GCA_020430675.1 Myxococcales bacterium | reverse complement strand
GGCGCGCACCGGATCGGCATTGCGCGGGATGAAGCGCGACGCGATCGCGCCACGGCTCAACTGCACCCGGTCGTCGAACCGCAGCTCACGCATTTGAGGCAGGCGCCGTTGCGCACCAGGGTCAGCGCGCCGCAGTCGGGACAGGGGTCGCCCTCGTAGCCCTTCTGCCGCGCGATCTGCACCGCGCGCTGGGCGCCGCCGGCCGGCGCGGTGGCCAGCGCCGCGCCGCCGCCGGCGACCACGGTGAGGCCGCCGCTGAAGCTGAGATGGCCCACTGTGGCGCGCTCTTGCACCTTCTTGACCACGTCGAGCGAGACCGGCGCGTCGCCGCGGTAATACCCGGCGCTCTCGGACGTGACGTGGGTCGGGCTGCCGATCAGCGAGGTGAAGCCGCCGCCGTCGCGCCCGCCGGTGCCTTGCGAGAAGACCACCTCGTCGGTGTACTCGGGCTCTTCCTGCTTGCCCATCGCGTCGCTGCGCAGGTCCTCTTCGCTGACCTGGGCCAGATCGTTGCGGCCGAGATAGGTCACCGCCAGCTCGCGGAAGATGTAGTCGATGATCGAGGTGGCCATCTTGATGCGGTCGTTGCCCATGACCATGCCGTTGGGCTCGAACCGCGTGAAGACAAACGCCTCGACGTACTCTTCGATGGGCACGCCGTACTGCAGGCCCAGGCTGACCGCGATGGCAAACGAGTTCATCAGGCTGCGGAAGGCGGCGCCCTCCTTGTGCATGTCGATGAACAGCTCGCCCAACGTGCCATCGTCGTATTCGCCGGTGCGCAGGTAGACCTTGTGACCGCCGACGACCGCCTTCTGCGTATAGCCACGCCGCCGCTGCGGCAGACGCCGCCGACGCGCCAGGTAGCGAACCACCACCCGCTCGGCGAGCTGCTGCGCGGCCACGGCCGGCTGGCCGACCGCCACCGGCAGATCGAGCTGGGTGGCCATGTCGACGCTGGGCTCCTCTTCTTCGAACTCGAAGAGCGCCGTCGACAGCGGCTGGCTCAGCTTGCTGCCGTCGCGATAGAGCGCGTTGGCCTTGATGCCCTTGCGCCAGCTGTACAGGTACGCGGCCTGCACCTCTTCGACGGTGCAGTGGTTGGGCATGTTGATGGTCTTGCTGATGGCGCCCGAGATGAAGGGCTGCACCGCGGCCATCATGTCGATATGGGCCTTCGAGGCGATGAAGCGCGTGCCGCGCTTGCCGCACTTCGAGGCGCAGTCGAACACCGGCAGGTGCTTGTCATCGAGGTGCGGCGCGCCTTCGAGCGTCATCGTGCCGCAGACGTAGTCGTTGGCCTCGGCGGCCTGCTTGCGGGTCAGGCCCAGCGCGCCGAGCAGGTCGAAGTCGGGCTGTTCGAGCGTGGTCTGCGGGATGCCCAGCTTGTTGACCAGGTACTCGTCGCCGAAGGTGAAGCGGTTGAAGACCATCGACAGGTCGAAGGCGCTCGGCAGCAGGCTCTCGATGCGCTCGATGGTCGCCGCGTCGAAACCGTGCTCGCGCAGCAGCTCGGGCGCGAGGTGCGGGCAGCCCTTGAGCGTGCCGGCGCCGCGGCAATAGCGCACGATGTCGTCGATCTGCGCCGCGGCGTAGCCCAGGCGTTCAAGCGCCAGCGGCACCGAGCGGTTGATGATCTTGAAGTAGCCGCCGCCGGCCAGCTTCTTGAACTTCACCAGCGCAAAGTCGGGCTCGACGCCGGTGGTGTCGCAGTCCATCACCAGCCCGATGGTGCCGGTGGGCGCGATGACCGTGGTCTGCGCGTTGCGGAAGCCGTGCTTCTCACCCAGCTCGAGCGCGCGGTCCCAATCCTGGCGCGCGGCCTTGAGCAGATACTCGGGGCAGCGCTCGGGGTCGATGCCCACCGGCACGGTGTGCAGGCCTTCGTACTCGCCGCCGGGCACGTCGTAGGCCGCGCGGCGGTGGTTGCGCATGACCCGCAGCATGGGCTCGCGGTTCTCGGCGAACCCGGGGAACGTGCCCAGCTCGCCGGCCATCTCGGCGCTCGTCGCATATGAGGTGCCGGTCATGATGGCGGTGATGGCGCCGGCGAGGTGCGTCGCTTCGGCCGAGTCGTAGGGCACGCCGAGCACCATGAGCACCGTGCCCAGGTTGGCGTAGCCCAGGCCCAACGTGCGGTAGCGCCAGCTCAACCGGGCGATCTCAGCGCTTGGGAACTGCGCCATCGCCACCGAGACCTCAAGCGCCAGCGTCCACAGCCGGCAGGCGTGCCGGAAGGCCTCGACGTCGAAGCGCGAGTGGTCGGCGGTCATGAACTTCATCAAGTTCGCCGAGGCCAGATTGCACGCCGTGTCGTCGAGGAACATGTACTCGGAGCAGGGGTTGCTCGCGTTGATGCGCCCGCCGGCCGGGCAGGTGTGCCAGTCGTTGATCGTGGTGTCGAACTGCACGCCGGGATCGGCGCACGACCACGCGGCGTAGGCGACGCGGTCCCACAGGTCGCGGGCCTTGAGGGTGCGCGCGACGGCGCGGTCGGTGCGGCGGGTGAGGTGCCAGTCGGCGTCGTCGAGCACCGCTTTCATGAAAGCGTCGGTCACGCGCAGCGAGTTGTTGCTGTTCTGCCCGCTGACCGTGGTGTAGGCCTCGGAGCGCCAGTCGGTGTCGTACTCGGCGAACTCGATCTGGGTGAAACCCTGCCGCGCGAGCTGCACGATGCGCTGGATGTAGCTGGCGGGCACGTCGGCGCGACGCGCGTCGGCGAGGGCCTTGCGCAGCGCCTTGTTGGTGCGCGGGTCGAAGCGGTCGCCGTCGACCGGGGCCTGGGCCGCCTGGAAGATGCGCTTGAGGTGCCGCCGCACGAGCTTCGAGCCGGTCACCAGCGCGGCGACCTTCTGCTCTTCGACGACCTTCCAGTCGATATAGGCCTCGACGTCGGGGTGGTCGATGTCGAGGGTGACCATCTTGGCCGCGCGCCGCGTGGTGCCGCCGCTCTTGATCGCGCCCGCGGCCCGGTCGCCGATGCGCAGGAAGCTCATCAGCCCGCTCGAACGCCCGCCGCCGGTCAACGGCTCGTTTTCGCCGCGCAGCTTGCTGAAGTTGCTGCCGGTGCCCGAGCCGAACTTGAAGAGGCGCGCCTCGCGGACCCACAGGTCCATGATGCCGCCCTCGTTGACCAGGTCATCGTCGACCGACTGAATGAAGCAGGCGTGCGGCTGGGGACGCTCGTAGGCGTTGGCGCTCAGGTGCGCTTCGCCGGTGGCGTGCTCGCAGTAGAAGTGGCCCTGGGCGGGGCCGGTGATGCCGTAGGCCCAGTGCAGGCCGGTATTGAACCACTGCGGGCTGTTGGGCGCGGCCATCTGCCGGGCCAGCATGTACCGCATCTCGTCGTAATAAGCGGCTGCGCTGGCCTCGTCGTGGAAGTAGCCGAGCTTCCAGCCCCAATACGTCCAGCAGCCAGCGAGGCGGTCGAAGACCTGCCGGGCGTCGTGCTCGCCCTCGGTGCGGGCGGCCGGCGGCAGGTCCTTGAGCGCCGCGTGGTCCGCATCGCTGCGCCAGAGCCACTCGGGCACGCCCTCTTCGGGCACCCGGCGCAGGCGCGCCGGCACGCCGGCCTTGCGGAAATACTTCTGCGACAGGATGTCGGTCGCGACCTGGCTCCAGCTCTCGGGCACGCGGACGCGCTCGTTGTAAAAAACGACCGTTCCGTCAGGATTGCGAATCTCGCTCTTGCGTTCGACAAACGGGAGGTCCTCGTAGGGCGAGGACAGGCTGCGCGTGAATCGCCGCTGAATACGCATGAGTGGGCCTTGGACCGATCGAAGACCGGTGTGTCGGGTTCCAGATATAGTGATGTCGTTAATGTCCGTATGTCGGGACACCCACCCTCGGGCCTGCCCGCCTGAGGGGCCGAGCGACCGACCGGGTGGTTTTTGTATCGAGTCCACCGGCGGCCGACAAGGGGGTTTTCTCGACTTTTGGTTTTTCTTCGCAGGGTCAGCAGGTTGTCGCCGATTGGGCGCCTGGGCCGCGAAATATGGGGGATCTGAGGTCAGCGGCCCGCAGATATGGGTTCGCCCCTGCCCATTTGATCGCCGACGGCCACCGCGAGCACCCGCGCGGCATTCGCCGGGCTCATCATCGGATCATGGCATCGCGGCGGTTGCACCAAGGCGCGGGGCGATGGGATCGATCATCCTGTCGGGACACTGTCTCAACATTCACGCTACGAATATTTTGCCCGCCAACGTGACGCCTGTTCGAGCGCGGTGCGCAGGTCTTGCAAGGAATAGGGTTTGTCAAGTCGACCCGCGATGCGCCGGTCGGTCAAGGTCTGGTCGACCACGTTGGCGCCCGCGCCGCTTGAGATGATCACCGGCACCGCGGCCCAGTCGGCCGGCATCGCGCGCAGAACCTCGGCGCCGCTCATGTCCGGCAGGCCCAAATCGAGGATGATGAGGTCGATGGGCGGGGCCTTGGAACGAAACATTTCAATGGCTTGCGCGCCGCGCTCGGCCACGGTGACGTCATGGCCCAGACGTTCGAGCATGCGGCAGGTGACCCGCAGGATGGCGATGTGGTCGTCGACCAGCAGCACCCGCGGGCGACGGGTCGTCTGGGGGGTATCCGTCACGGTCTGCCCTTCCAGCGCTCCTCGAATTGAACCAGTTGGTCAGGGTTTTCGGCCGTCGAACAGGCGCGGCAAAAAGCCGGGATAGGCTTCATCTCCAGAGAGACGCCACACGCCCATCGCGTCGCGGCTGACGGTCACGAAGTCCTGCGTGCCGGCGCAATCGACGCGCACCCGGCGGTCGGCGCCGCGGCTGAGGGTGCCGCGCACCTCGCAGCTCGTCGCTCGCGTCAGAACCCGCACCAGGGCCTGCCTGATGTTGGAGTTCTTGCACGGCGGGTGCTGGAAGCTCTCGCAGGCGTCGTGGCCCTGCGCAGCGGTCGTGACCACCCAGCGGCCGCGATTGCCGCCGAAGCGCTCGGCGATGCACGCCTCGCGCCGGCAGGCCAGCGAGGCGGCGTGCATCACGTTGGGGCCCAGCACCTCGACGGCGGCGACCGGGCCATGCTGCTGGATGATGGCCTGCAACTGCCGAAACGGCACCGACGGGTCGTCATGACTACGCTGCACGAACCACAGCGCCAGCAGCACGATGACCCCGGCCGCCTGCAGGGCGAGGGTGATGGAGATGAGCCGATGCACCCGCTCAGTCTGCCACACGACGTCGCGGGGGGCCATTGCGCACGCCGCAGGTGACAAGGCCCCGGCCGGTGGGCTATGACGCCGGCTGCCCAGCCCGCAAAGAGGAGCTTCGATGAAGGTCAGCAGCTACATGACGGCCAAGGTGGTGACCGCCGCGCCCGAAGATGGCGTCCGGCACACGTTCTTCCGCATGCGCGAGAACCGCGTGCGCCACCTGCCGGTCGTCGATGAGGGCGGCAAGCTGGTCGGGTTCATCAGCGACCGCGACCTGCGGCGGCCCGATTGGGTCGACGAGGCCATCGACCTGGCCCACGCCTACAAGCTGGAGGATGACCTTCAGGTGCGCGACCTGATGACCACCAATCTGGTGGTGGCCCATACCTATGATCCGATCGCCAAGATCGTGGACCTGCTGATCGAGCATCGCTTCGGCGCGCTGCCGGTGCTCGACAAGGGCGAGAACCTGGTGGGCATCATCTCGGCCATCGACCTGCTCCGGGCCTTTGCCGATACCCTCGCCGCCAACGCCTGATCGGAGTCAGCGGCGCCCGCCCAGGTGATATTCGGCGGCGAACTGCGGGCGGATGGCGCCGGCGTCGTCGAGCAGCCAGTCCATCGCCAGTCGCGGCGGCACGCGCAGGGTCTCGGCGCGGCTGAACGTGCGGAAGACGTGGTCCCACAGCGGCGTGGTCACCCCGTGGTTGCGCCGCGCGTCGGCGAAGTGGTGGTAGAAGTGGTGTCGTCGCGCCCAACGCCCGTAGGCGTTGAGCGGCGCGGCGGTGTGCAGGCGGCGGTGGATGACCTCATAGGTCGCGTAGACGACGCCAAAGCCGAACGCAAAGCTGACGCCGGGCAGGCCGACGAGCGCGTAGCCCGCGGCGGAGAGCCCGCCGACGACCAGCGTGCCGCTGATGG
>JAGQJJ010000270.1:5851-6085 GCA_020430675.1 Myxococcales bacterium | reverse complement strand
ACGTCGTCGAACTCGTCCGGCGGCAGTTCGGGCGCGGGCGGCTCGACGGCGATCGGCTGCTCGGCGGCGCGGGGTCGCGTCGCCGGCTGCTTGGTCGCTGGTTGCTTGGGTTTGGCCGCGGCGGGCTGCTTGGGCTTGGGCGCGGCGGGCTGCGTGGGCTTGGGCGCGGCGGGCTGCGTGGGCTTGGGCGCGGGGGCCTCGCTCGGCTCCTCCCCCGGGATGCCGCCGCCGCGT
>JAGQJJ010000270.1:0-5835 GCA_020430675.1 Myxococcales bacterium | reverse complement strand
CGCCGCGTTCAGGCGGGAGCGTCGGCGGCGGGCCGGGATCCTGGGCCTGCGCGGGAGCGCCTGCGAGACCCAACAACGCCGCGAGCGAGACGAACGTCCAGCGAGAACCAACGAGCCTCATTGTCCCGACATAAGTAGCGCGGCTCGTGGCCCCGTGCCACCAGGCCGCTTCGCGTGGGGACGCGCGAGCCCCTACGGCGCCGCGCGCTTCGGCGGCGCGGAGGGCGAGGCGCGCGGAATGGCGCGAGGCGATCTCTCCCGAGGTAGCGAGGGCGCGCGCGGGCGCTCAGCTCTCGACGAAGGCCTTGAGGCGTTTGCTGCGGCTCGGGTGCCGGAGCTTGCGCAGCGCCTTGGCCTCGATCTGTCGGATGCGCTCGCGCGTGACCGAGAAGTCCTGACCGACCTCCTCGAGGGTGTGGTCGGAGTTCTCGCCGATGCCGAAGCGCATGCGCAGCACCTTCTCCTCGCGCGGCGTCAGCGTGGCCAGGACGCGACGTGTCTGATCAGCCAGGTTGATGTTGATGACCGCGTCGGTCGGGCTGATCATGTTCTTGTCCTCGATGAAGTCGCCGAGGTGGCTGTCTTCCTCCTCGCCGATGGGCGTCTCGAGCGAGATCGGCTCCTTGGCGATCTTGAGGACCTTGCGCACCTTGTCGAGCGGCAGGTCCATCTTCTCGGCGATCTCTTCGGGCGTCGGCTCGCGGCCCATCTCCTGCACCAGATAGCGGCTGGTGCGGATGAGCTTGTTGATCGTCTCGATCATGTGCACCGGGATGCGGATGGTGCGCGCCTGATCGGCGATGGCCCGAGTGATCGCCTGCCGAATCCACCACGTCGCGTAGGTGCTGAACTTGTAGCCGCGCTTGTACTCGAACTTGTCGACCGCCTTCATCAGCCCGATGTTGCCCTCCTGGATCAGATCCAGGAACTGCAGGCCGCGGTTCGTGTACTTCTTGGCGATGCTGACCACCAGGCGCAGGTTGGCCTCGACCAGCTCGGTCTTGGCGCGCTCGG
The DNA here is from genome assembly GCA_020430675.1 of Myxococcales bacterium. Next base: position 4,821 of record JAGQJJ010000270.1, on the reverse strand, counting down.
CGGCGCGCTCGCCGGCCTGAATCTCACGGTAGAGCTTGCGCAGGTCTTCGAGCGAGCTGCCCGCCTCCATCTCGACGCGGCTGAGCTTGCGCCGGGCGTGGGTCAGCGAGCGGTCCTGGTTGAGCAGCCAGACCTCGTCGTCGACGCGATACTTGCGCAGCAGCTTGCGCACCACCATGCGGTCGGTGGTGTCGCGCAGCGCGCGCAGGTCGATGCGGAGCTGCTCGACGTCGTCGGTATGGCACCGATGGGCGACACGGGCGATCTCCTCTTCGGCCGACAGGCAGCGGTGGTGCAGCAGCTTGATGCGCGCGGCCATGCGGTCGATGACCCGCTTGAGGAAGCCGACGTCGACGAGCAGCTCGGTGATGCGCTCGCGCAGGGCCGAAGCGCGATTGTCGAGCTGCTTGCGATAGGTCGGCTTGAGCGGCTGCACGCCGGCGAGGCGCTCTTCGAGCTTGCGGCGCTCGCGGTCGAGCTGGCGCAGCTCGGCGCCGATGCGCAGGGTGCGCTCCAGCTGGTCTTCGGTGATCTCGGTGCCTTCCGGCGGCTCGGCGACGATCTCCTTGAGCCGCAGGCAGCGCTTGTCGAGGCGGCCGAGAAGCTGCAGAGCGACGCTGATCGCAACCGGGCTTTGCAGCACGGCGTCGCGCACCCGCAGGTGGCCGGCTTCGATGCGCTTGGCGATCTCGACCTCGCCCTCGCGGGTCAAGAGCGAGACGGAGCCCATCTTGCGCAGGTAGACCCGCACGGGGTCATTGGTGCGCCCGTAGTTGTTCTCGAGCTCCTCTTCCTTGACGTCCTTGCGGCGGGTCTTGCGGCGCACGCCGCTCGAGTCCTCGCGGTCCACCACTCGCACGCCAGCGAGCTTGAGCATGGTCAACAGCTCGTCGAGCTGCTCGGGCAGGTAGCCCGGGGGGAGCGCGCGGTTGACCTCATCATTGGTGAGGAACCCCTTGCTCTGGCCGCGCGTGATGATCTCGCGCAGCCGACGGTGCTCTTGGGACACGGTCATCTAGTGTGCTCCCTCGGCGTTGGTCTGGTCGAAGGCCAGCAGCCGCTGCTTGAGCGCTTGCCATTCCGCATGGATCGCCTTTCGCTCGGGATCATCGCGCCGCATCGTGCGCAGCGCCTCGGCGCAGCGTTTGATGCTTTGGTGATAGTGAGCGCGTTCGAGGCGGACGACGGCATCGGAGAAGGCGCGGTGCACGGTCTGCTCGTCATGCACCACCTGACGCCCCTGACAGGCGCGCAGGAAGGCGACGATTTCGGCGTGCCCCTCGCGGTCGAGTTCGCTCAACAGGCGGTCCAAATTTGGCGTTCGGCCGTGGCCGACCTCACGATAAAGGTTGTGAACAAAAACAGTCAGGCCGTCATGCGTCAAGAAGTTGTGCCCGCCCCGCGTCTGGAACTCGTTGGCCATGTCGGGGTATTGCACAATGATTTCAAAGATTTCTCTGACGAATGACGGAGCTTTGAAGGGCTCGACGCGGCGCGTCGAAACGAGCGTCGGTTCCGGGCCCATCGATCCCGTGGAGAACGCCTCAGGCGGTGCCCAGTCGGGGGGCGGCGGCCCATCGAACGGGCCCGCAAACGGGGGAAATCCGGCGTCGAGCGGCGGCCCGAAATCGGCGTCATAAGGCGCGGGCGGGGCGACGGGCGTGGGCGCGGCCCCGGGCTCGGCGGCGGCGCGCAGGGCTTTGTCGACCAGCGCCGGGGCGACCTCCAGCGCGCGGCAGATGCGGCTGCGGTACAGGTCGAGGGCCAGCTCGTCGTCGAGGCGGGCCAGCGCCGGGGCCAGCGCGCGCAGGGCGGCGACCCGGCCCGGCGGGTCGGCCGGGTGGGCGGCGACCACGCGGTCGATGTACAGGTCGAGCAGCGGCGGCGCGGCGTCGAGCAGGGTGGTGAAGCGGGCGACGCCCTCGCGGCGCAGATAGGTGTCGGGGTCGTCGCCGTCGGGCAGCAGCACCGCACGCGGCTGCAGGCCGGCTTCGAGGAAGGGTTCGAGGCTGGCAAAGACCGCCTTGACCCCGGCGGCGTCGCCGTCCATCACGCAGATGACCTGCTCGGCGAGGCGCTTGACCAGCCGCACCTGATGCGGGGTCAGCGCGGTGCCCATCGGCGCGACGGTGCCCTCAAGCCCTGCCTGCCACAGCATGATGACGTCGACATTGCCCTCGACGAGCACCACCCGGCCGGCCTTGCGGGCGGCGCCGCGGGCGGTGAAGGCGCCGTAGAGCTGGTCGCCTTTGGTGAAGACCGGGGTCTCGGGCGAGTTGAGATATTTGGCCGCCTTGGCGTTCGGGTCGAGCAGGCGGGCGCTGAAGCCGGTGACCTCGCCGCGCACGTCGACGACGGGGAACATGACCCGGTCGCGGAAGCGCAGATAGCCGCCCCCGAGGCGCTCGCCGGGCAGGAAGCCCTCGTCGGGCGGCAACAGCACGCCCAGGGCCATCAGGTCGTCGCGCTCGACGCCGCTCGTCTCGACGAAGCGCTGGAAGGCGGTCTTGTCGCCTGAGGCATAACCCAGGCGGAAGGCCTCGGCGGTGCGGCGGTCGATGCCACGGCCGGCGAGATACCGGCGCGCCGCGTCGCCCCGCGGGCCGAAGAGCTGCTCGCTGTAGAACGCCGCCAGCTTGTCCTGGGCGTCGAGCAGGCGCCGCGTCAGGCTGCGCTTCGCCTCGCGGGCGGCGCGCAGCTCGGGGGACTCGCGCTCCTCTTCGGGCAGCGCCACGCCGGCGGCTTCGGCCAGCTCGCGCACCACCTCGGGGAAGCTGCGCCCACCCTGCTCCACCAGGAAGCGGAAGGCGTCGCCATGGGCACCGCAACCAAAACAGTGATAGGTGCCGCGCGTGGGTGAGACCGTGAACGAGGGGGTCTTCTCGTCGTGAAAGGGGCAGAGCCCCTTGTACATGGCGCCCGCTTTCTTGAGCGTCACCGTGCGCCCGACAAGCGCGACGATGTCGGTGCGATCCCGCACCTCGGCGATGGTCTCTTCGGGAATCAAGCGCGTCGAGTCGAAGGGGGTCGATGGCCGAAGGTAGCGCTCCGTCCGCGCGCGTCAAGCCACGCCGGGCGCTGGCCACGGCGCGCGCGGTCGGCACCGGTCAGACGTTGTATTCCTGCCGATCGATACGGTGGCCCTTGAAGTGGGCCCGGAACATCTCCATCAACTTCTTCGAGGTGCGGTGCAGGGGCATCTGCACAAAAGGCCGCAGATTGCGCCGCTCGACGCCGACGTAGAAGACCACGCGCTCCTCGCCCTGCGAGACGCCGCGCCAGACGGCGCGGAACAGGGCGCGCTCGAAGTCCTCTTCTTCGGTGGGCAGCAGGCTGACGAAGCGCTGAATCCAGGCCAGGTCGCGGTCGCGGAAGTTCGCCCGCAGGCCCGTGCGCGTGCGCTCGAAGCCGACCTCTTCGACCAGGATTTCGTTGAGCCCGTCGAGCGAGGCCGGGTGGCTGAAGTCGACCTCGGCCTCGAAGTCGAGGAAGACCTTCTCGACGCTGATGCCCTTGAGGTCTTGCAGGCGCGAGGTGTTGTTCGACAGCCAGTTGACCGCGCGGAAGAACAGCGCCCAGACGTCTTCGAGCGGCAACACCGGCGGGTGGTCGGCCTGGTCGCCATCGCTGAAGAAGCTGCTGCCGACCGACGGGCCGAGGTGGAAGCGACACCCTTTGGCGTTGTTCCACTCGAAGCCGTAGATGGCGCCTACCTGCCGGCCGATGAAGCCGACCGATTCGTAGGTCTCGCGCTCGTCGAACAGTTCGAGGTCGTCGGCGAAGACGTAGAAATGGCGGTCGATGTCGCGCAGCTCGATGACGCCGCCGTCATCGCCCTCAACGGTGAAGAGGACGGACTCCTCCTCCCAGGGCACCGCGATGTCATCGCCGAGGTAGTAGAGATCGCCGCGCGCCTCGCTGTACGAGAGGGCCTCCGCCTGGAGGAATTCGCGGACCCGTTCGACCCACTCATCGAAGGCGGTGTCCTTGGGATCGACGACGTAGAATTCCATGAGCCTCCGAAGGCGCCCGCGTGTGATTTTGGGGGGCAGGCGCAGCTTGGCCGGAAGAAAAGGCGCACGAATTTAGCGGCCGAGGGATCCGAAGTCAAACCCCGTTTGGCCGGGCTGACCAGATGGTCGCTGCACGTGGCTTGGGGCGGGGTTGCTGCCGGGTGGCACGTGGAGTACGGTCGGCGGCCGCGACGGAGGTGGTGGATGCGAGGTTTGCTTTCCGCGCTCGTAGCCCTGGCGGTGCCATTCGGCGCTGCCCGCGCACAGGATACGCCGGCCGAACCGCTGGCCCGGGTGGCCGCCCTGGAGCTGTCCCGTCAATTTGATGAGGCGTCTTGGAGAGCGCTCTTGACGCACGCTCAGCCCGAGGTGCGAGCGGCGGCGGCGCGCGGGCTGGGCCGATTGCAGGTACCTGCCGCGAAGGAAATGTTGTGGAAGGCCTTGGGTGACCAGGCGGTCCCGGTGCGGGTCGAGGTGGCGTTTGCTCTGGGGCAGACGCCCGAGGTGGCGCCGGCTCGGTTGATCAAGGCGCTGGCCAAGCGGCGCGACCCGACCGTGCGGCGCACGCTGATCGAAGGGGTGGGCAAGCGCGGCACGCCGGCCGAGGTGGGCGCGCTGCTGAAGCTGGCGAAGGCCGGGCCGGCGCCGGAGCGGGCGGCGGCATTGGTCGCGCTGGCGCTTATCGCCCGGCGGGAAGACGGGCCGGTGGCCGGGCTCGACGCGACGCCGGTCTCCGCCGCGCTGGGCGATGCCGATGCGGCGGTGCGTGCCGCCGGGGCCTATCTCTTGATGCGGGCGAAGGGTCTGA
>JAGQJJ010000269.1 GCA_020430675.1 Myxococcales bacterium | reverse complement strand
TTCAAGGAGACGATGGACTTCACCGGCGTCGTCCTGACCAAGCTCGACGGCACCGCCAAGGGCGGGGTGGTGATCGGCATCACCGACGAGATGAAGCTGCCGGTGCGCTACATCGGCATCGGCGAAAAGGTCGGCGATCTGCGCGCGTTCGACGCCGCGGCCTTCGCTGACGCGCTGCTCGCCGACGAATGAGCGGACTTTTGCAGCCACGACGAAGCCCGGGTCGGGAGGGTTGCGTACCCCCCCGCGCGGCGTCAGGGGGCCGGGGGTTTTTGTTGTTCCGACCCTTTGCCCGTGCTAAACACGCGAAGAACTCCAGGTGTAGGATACGGAGGCCATGAACCGGCGAGCGTGGGCGATCCTGGTCATGTTCCTCGTGTGCGCGGGCGCTGGGTCAGCGTACGCGCAGGACGACTTGGACATGTCTTTCAGCCCCGACGAGCTGTCTGGTGACAGCGGCGACGGGGGCGATGAAGGCTCGATGACCTTTGATGTCGTCGACACCGAAGCCGCGGCCAAAGAGGTCGAGCGGTCGCGCAAGGAAGAGATCGACCTGATCCGGGTCATCCAGCGCCGACCCTTCCTGCGGCAGCAGCGCGTTGAGGTGGCGCCGTTCCTCGGCACCAACATCAACGACGCCCTGGTCAATACCTTCGTGGCCGGCGGCAGCATCAACTACCACCTCACCGAAGTCATGGCGATCGGCGCCAATGGCGGCTACAGCCTGGGCACCGAGACCGATCTCTTCGATCAGGTCATCGAAGATTACGAGCTGTTCCCGCAGGTCTCGAAGATCAAGTGGTACGCCACGCTGAACTTCGAATACGCCTTCATCTACGGCAAGTTTGCGCTCTTCAACACCTGGATCATCCCCTGGGACACCTACGCGCTGCTCGGCGCGGGGTACACCCAGACCGAGCTCGCGGGGCACCCCACGCTCTCGGCGGGCCTCGGTCAGCGCTACTTCATGAACCGGTGGTTCACCATCAACATCGAGCTGCGGGACAACGTCTACAACGAGGACTATCCCGCTGGCAGCGAGTTTGTGAACAACCTCATGTTGACCACGGGCGTCAGCTTCTTCCTGCCGCCCGACTTTGAGTACCGGACGCTGAAGTGAGGACGATGGGCACCACGAACACCACGCGGGGCCGTCGCGGTGGCCGTCTGGCGGCCGGCGTCGCCCTGCTCGCCAGCCTCCTGGTCGCCGGTCATGCCTTCGCCGCGAGCATCCAGGGCCCGCGGCGCAGCGCGCTCGAACAGCTCGAAGAGGGCGACGCGATCCGCCATCGCCTGCTGCTGCGCGGCGGCCGCTTCGAAGCCGCGCCGACGGTCGGCTTCACGCTCAACGACGCCTTCAAGCGCAACATCCTCTTCGGCGCGCAGTTCAACTACTACTTCTCCGACGCCGTCGGCATCGGCGTGACCGGCATGTACGGCACGGCGCTCGACACCGGGCTCGCTGAAGAGATCGCCGCCAAGCGGGCCGAAAAGGCCGAGAACGGCTCGTTCTCCAGCGTGCAGCTCCTGGCCTCGGCCGAGCTGATCTACACCCCGCTGATCGGCAAGTTCGCCCTGTTCGGCCGGGCGATCGTCAACTACGACGTGCACCTGCTGGTCGGCGCTGGCGGCTCGTCGGTCACCGGTTCGAAGGACGTCGAGGACTTCACGCCGATGGCGGTGGCCGGGCTGGGCCTGCGGACCTACGTGGCCCGCGGCATGGCGCTCAACATCGAGGCGCGAGACTATATCTTCTCGTCCGCGCTGAACTCGGTCGCCGAGTCGGGGGAAGCGGGCGTCGAGACGGTGGCCAACGCAGAGTTCAGCAATAACTTTGCGGTGACCGTCGGCTTCGGCTTCTTCTTCCCGCAGGAGCCCACCATCAGCGATTGACGGGTGCAACCTCTTCGTCAGGCCATCTTCGGCACTTCCGGGCGACGCTGGGCCACCCTGCTCATCGCGAATCTGGCGTTCTTCGGCGCCGCGCTCGGCATCCATCGCTACATCGATGAATCGATCCGCTCGCCAGGGCTGAGCTTCGCCCTGGTCGCGCTCTGGGTCGCGCTGGGCCTGCTGTGCGGGTTGGCCAGCGTGATCGCGCTCGGCGACTACCTCTTCTACCGCGGGTTCACCGAACACATCCTGCGCGATGAGATGGCCGAGCTGGACGCGCGCATCTCGGGCGAGGCGACGGCGACCGAGGTCGACGAAGACGAAGAGGCGCTGGCGTTGTCGGGCCGCGGCTCGGGCGTGCGTTTCTGGTTGTATTTCATGGTCTTCTCGATGGGGCTGCTCGGCGTCACCAACGCCATCTCCGGCGGTTTCATCCAGCGCTACTCCCATCCCGGCGTCGCCGTGATCCACATGCGGGCGCCCGATCCGGCGGTGCGGCGCGCGGGCATGAACATGCTCGCCGACCGGCCCGAGTTTGTGGTGACGCCGGCGTTGGAGAAGGTGGTGATCGCCGCGCTGAACGACGCCGACGAGGGCGTCGCCGCGCGCGCGGCGCATGTGGCGGGCATGCATCGCCTGGCCGCCGCGATCGAGCCGCTGGCCGAGATGGCCCGCACCCGCGAGGCGCTGACCTTCACCGCGTTGATCGCGCTCGGGCTTTACGGGCACCACCAAGAGGCCGATGACATCCAGCGCCGGGCCGGCGACGCAGCGCGCACCCTGGTCGATGATCCCGTGGTGCGCAAGGAGCCTGAAGCGCTGGCGCTGATGCTCGGCCTGCTGCGCGTGCCGGCCATCGAGCGGCTGCGCGAGATCCAGACCACGGCGGCCGATGCCGAGAACGTGCGCCTCGCCGCGGTCTGGGCGCTGGGGCAACTGCGCGACCCGCGCCTCTTCTCGGCGATCGCCGCGGCGCTGGAAGATCCGGCGCTGGTGGTGCGCTGCGCGGCGGTCAACGCGCTTGAGCTGATGGTGGTCTTCGAGAGCAGCGTGCCCCTGCGCGCGACCTGGGAGCGCACCCGCGACCCGAACCTGATGTGCCCCGAGCGCAACCTGCCGGTGCAGGAAGGCGGGCCGATCATGCCGATCGTGCGCCAACGCAACTTCCTCTTCGGGGTGGTGCGCGCGCTGGCCACGACCGATGATCCTGAGCTGCTCACCTGGCTGGTCAAGCACCAGGATGACACCGAGGACTACCGTACCCGCACCCTGATGCGCACGCTTTGGGAGGATCTGAAGCAGAAGGACGCCGACGGTCGGCTGAACCATCTGCGCCGCCATTTGCTGCAGAAGGCGGCGCTGCAGGGCGCGCCCGACGGCGGATCGGCCCCGGCGGCGTCTGATGCCGGCGTGGGTGATGCGGGGAGCGCGCCGTCGCCGGACGGGGGCGCGCCCGGGAGCGGACGGTGAGCTGGCCGGTGCGCACGCGGCAAGGGGCGCCGTCGATCTGGGCTTTTGGCGGCGGCAAGGGCGGCGTCGGCAAATCGCTGGTCTGCGCCGGGGCGGCCGTCGAGCTGGCGCGCCGCGGGCAAAAGGTGGTGGTGGTCGACGCCGATCTGGGCGCGGCCAACCTGCACACCCTGCTCGGGCTGCTGCACCCCACCTTCACGCTCGCCGACTTCTTTGCGCAGCGCGGCGCCGAGCTGGCCGACTTCTGCATCGAGACCGGCATCCCCGGCCTGCGCCTTGTCAGCGGCGCGGCGGCGATCCTGCGCGCGGCGCATCCGCGGCCGGCCGAGAAGCGCCGCCTGGTCGACGCGCTGGCCCGCCTCGACGCCGACGCGGTGCTCATCGATCTGGGCGCCGGCACGCATTACAATACGCTCGACTTCTTCAATGTGGTCGGCCATCGGCTGGTCGTCACGAGCCCCGAACCCACTTCGATTCAGAACGCCTACGCCTTCCTCAAGGCCGCGGTCTTCCGCCGCCTGGAGCTGGGCCTGGCCGGGCATGACTGGGTGCAAGGGCTGCTCGCGCGGGCGGTGCAGCCGCGCGGCGCCGAGCGCATCGACTCGATCGATGAGCTGGTCGAACGCCTCGCCGCCCGGGACGCCGAGGTGGCCGATCAGGCGCAGACGCTGATCGACGAGATGCGGCCGCGGTTGATCATCAACCAGGCCGGGCCGCGCGAACAAAAGCGCGTGCTGGGCGCGCTGGCGGTCGTGTGCCGGCGGTAGCCGGGCTTCCGGTCGGCGCCGTTGCCCATTCTGCCGGCGGACTAGCGGGCGCCTCCCGGCCTGCGCCGCATGCCGCCCGCGTTGGCCGAGCGCCCGGACCGCCCTCTGCGCCCCGCCTTGGGACCGCTGGTCGACGTGGTCTGCGCCTCGCCCGACCACCCGCGCCTCGATCTGCTCAACAGCACCGCTTTCGACGCGCCCATGTCGTTGGGGCCGCCGGCGGTTGACCCGTCGCCGGTGGGCTCCGTCGCCGATTCGGCCGTCGATCGAGCGGGCCCCTCGCGGCCCGAGCCTGCGCCCGCCCGCGCTCGCGCGGCGTCGGGTCCGCTCGGCCCGCTCACCGAGGTCGCCGTGCCCGTCTTCCCGGGCCCGCGCGGCTCGGATGAGGTGGCCCCGAAGACCGACTACATGCTCAAGGCCGTCAGCGAGGGCCTCGAACAGTCGCCCTTGACCATCCCGCAGCCGGCCGTGCGGTCGCTGCACCTGTTCGGCGACACGATGACCGGTCTGCCCGGCCTGCGCCCGCCAGCGCCGTCGGCGTCATCGGAGGGCAGCATCGAGCCGGAGGACGTCAGCGACAGCGCCGCCGACGACGCGCTTGATACCTTCCCGGCCCCGCTGACCGAGCCCTCGCTGCCGGCGGCGCCGCTGCCGCCACCGACGCCGTTGTTCTCCGATGACTCGGATTCCGATCTGGGCCGTGCCCCGCCACCGTCCGCGCAGGACAGCCCCTGGGGCGCGCCCCCCGAAGCCTGGTCGGTAGACACGCCCGTCAGCCCGATCGATGGCTTCGGCGCCGCCCGGGGAGACGAGGCCAGCTCGCGGCCTTCCGGCTCGACGGATGTCGCTCGGGCGGCGCCGGCGGGGCCAGGTCGCCCGCGCCCGTTGCCGCCGCGGCGCGCGGTCGAGCTGCCCGTGGTCGAGCTGCAGGCGGTGGGGCCGCCGTCCGAGGTGCATCAGCCGTCCGCGCACGCCGGCGTGGTGATCGCGCCCATCCTGTTCGACGGCAGCCCACCCCTGGCGTTGACCCCGCCGCCCGAGCCGACCGAACCCGACGAAGCGTTCCCTTCCATGGACGCCAGCGCCGCCGACGATGGCCACGACGGCTATGCGGATTGGGCGTCTTCACCGGGGCCGCTCGCCCGGGCGGCGGCCGCCGACGCCTCGGTGCTCGGCGCGCTGGAGCCCGATCTTGAGCCGCCGCTTGAGGGCGAGGACTGGAGCCTGGCGCCGGTGGTGGGCGGCGATGACCCGATCGATGAGTCGGTCGTGCCCGAAGAGGACTCGGTCGACGCGGCGTTTGGCGGGTGGGCTTCCGCCGAGACGCCGTTGTCCGAGCCGGTCCCAGCCGTGCCGCCGGTCGCCGCGGCGCGTCCGCCCCGCTACCCCGGTCTGCCGGGGGGCAGCCAGGAGGTCTACGTCTCACGCGAAGACGAGCGCCTGGGCTCGGGGCCCGCGGCCACGGTGGCTGCGCTGGAGGAGTCCGACGACTTTGGCGCGGTCTCGGCGCTGGCTGATCTGGTCGACAGCGAGGGGCCTTTCGATTTTGGTGATCCTGACGACCTGGCCGAGCCCCACGCCCTCGACGATCCGGAAGGGTCGGCGGCCGACTCGCTGGGGCCAGACGACATCGACTTCTCGGAGCTCGACGGTCTGGAAGAGCTCGGCGCCATCGGCGAACCCTTTGGTGACGCCGATGAAGACCCAGAAGGGCTCGATGGGCTGGGGCCGTTCGAGGCGCTCGATGAGCTGGGCGTGGACGATGACGCGCCAGCCATGCTCGATGACCTGGGCGATCTGGAGGGCTTTGACAATCTGGACGGCCTCGATGACCTGGAGGGCGTGGGCGCGTTCATTGGTCTGGACGACAAGGTGAGCGGGGCGCCTTTCGCGGGGCGCGAAGCGCT
>JAGQJJ010000268.1 GCA_020430675.1 Myxococcales bacterium | reverse complement strand
TCGCCCCGCAGGGCTGCGTGTCTCTGTCGGGCCCGCGCGCAGTCGGGTGCGCTTGAGAAGCCTCCACTCCCAAGCACCTCCCTGGCTCGGGCGCGCGTGGCATCCCCAGCGAGCGCTAATCTCGGTTGGCTGGCTGGCACTGTCAAGCCTTGCCGCCGCGTGGATTCACGCCTCGGGCGGCAATCGCACCTCGCCCGGTGGCACCCGATCGAGGTCGAAGGCATCGAGCAGCGCCGGCAGCGCGCCGGTCGCCGGCAGCCCCGAGAGCTGTGCCAGCCGGGCGACGACCGCCGCGGCCGGTACCTCCGCGGCGCGCAGGTCGGTCAGGGCGATGGCTTTGTCGCGCTTGGCCAGCCGGTTGCCGGCGGCGTCGAGCACCAGGCCGACGTGCGCGTACTCGGGCTCGGGCAGGCCCAGCGTGCGCAGCAGCGCGAGCTGGCGCGCCGTCGATGGCAGCAGGTCAGCGCCGCGCACGACCTGGGTGCATGCCATCGCCACGTCGTCCCAGCTGCAGGCGATCTGATAGGCGGCGATGCCATCGACCCTTCGCACGACGAAGTCACCCATGGCACCGCGCAGGTCGAATCGCTGGGGGCCGGCGAGGCGGTCGGTGAACTCAAGGCGCGTCGCGCCCAGGCGGTCGAGCGCGGCGGTGACGTCGAAGCGCAGCGCCGGCACCCGCCCGCGGCGCGTCGGCAGCGCGTCCAGGTCGCCGAGCGACGCCGGGCGCTTCGGTTTGCAGGTGCCGGCATAGACCGGCCCCTCGTCGCTGGCATGCGGCGCGCGGGTCGCCTGCTGCACCTCACGGCGCGAGCACCAGCAGGGGTAGAGCAGGCCCAGCGCGTCGAGCGCGCGCAGCACCGCGGCGTACTGGTCGGATCGCTCGGACTGTCGGTAGGGCCCGGCCGGGCCGCCGCAGCGGGGTTCTTCGTCGTAGACCAGCCCCAGCCAATCGAGATCGGCGAGCTGGCCTTCGAGGCAGCCTTCGGGCATCGAGGCGGGATCCAGGTCTTCGACGCGCAGCACGTTGCGCAGGCCGGCCTTGCGCGCGGCGAGCCAGGCGATGAGCGCGGTGCGCGCGTTGCCCAGGTGCAGGTTGCCGGTTGGCGTGGGCGCAAACCGGCCCGCGCCGCGGTCGAGCGCCGGGCGTGCGGGCAGCGATGAGATCACCCGGCGACCTCGGCCAGCCGTCGCTCCAGGTACCGGCGCTCGGGCAGGTTGGCGGTGCGCTCGATGGCCTCGCGGTAGGCCACTGCGGCTTCATCGCGCCGGCCCAGGCGGCGCAGCAGGTCGGCGCGCGCGGCGGGCAGGTAGGGGTAGCGCTCCATGCCGCGCTCGCCCTCCAGCGCGTCGAGCAGCGGCAGCGCCTCGGCCGGCCCGCGCGCCATGGCGACGGCGACCGCGTGGTTGAGCGCGACCACCGGCGTCGGCTGGTAATCGAGCAGCGCGCGGTACAGCGCTTCGATCTGGGCCCAGTCGGTGGTCTCGGCGCTTTGCGCCTCGGCGTGCACCGCGGCGATCGCCGCCTGAATCTGGTAGGCGCCCGGCCGCCGCCTTGTCAGCGCCGTGCGCACATGGGCGATGCCTTCATCGAGCTGGGCGGCGTCCCAGCGGCCGCGGTCCTGGTCTTCGAGCAGCACGATGCCGCCATCGGCCTGCAAGCGCGCCTCGCGCCGCGCGTCGTGCAGCAGCATCAGCGCCAGCAGCCCCTCGACCTCGGCCTCGGTGGGCATCAGGCGATGCAGCAGCCGACCCAGGCGGATGGCCTCGGCGCAGAGGCTGCGGCGGATATGCGCGTCGCCGGCGCTGGCCGCGTAGCCCTCGTTGAAGACCAGGTAGACCACCGCCAGCACCGACTCCAGGCGCTCGGCAAACAGCTCGGGCGGCGGCACGCGATAGGGGATGCCGGCGCGCTCTATCTTGTGCCGGGCGCGCACCAGGCGCTGGGCCAGCGTGGGCTCGGGCAGCAGGAAGGCGCGGGCGATCTCGGTGGTCGACAGCCCGCAGAGGGTGCGCAGCGTCAGGCCGACCTGGGCGTCCATCGGCAGCGCGGGGTGGCAGCAGGTGAAGATGAGCGGGAGCTGGTCATCGCCCGCGGTCTCATCGGCGGCGGCGTCGGCGGCGTCGGTCAGCAGCCGCTTGACGTCGTCGGCCTTGCGCGCCCGGGTGTCTTCGCGGCGCAGCCGGTCGATGGCCTTGCGCCGCGCGGTGGTGGTCAGCCACGCCGCCGGGTTGCGCGGCACGCCTTCGATGGGCCAGCGCTCCAGCGCCGTGGCCACCGCGTCGTGCAGGGCGTCTTCGGCGCGGTCGAAGCTGCCGAGCAGCGGGATCAGGGTGGCGTTGAGGCGGCCGGCCTCGGCGCGGAAGACGGCGTCGAGCGCCCGGCGCGCGGCAAACTCTCCGTTCACCGCTCGCTTGGAGGCGCCGGCCGCAGGGTGACGTGGAAGGTCGCGCCCTCGCCGGGCGTCGACTCGACGCGGATCGTGCCGCCATGCGCTTCGACGATGCGCTGCACGATCGCCAGCCCGGCGCCGGTGCCCGGGTACTCCTGGCGGCTGTGCAAGCGCTCGAAAATCTGGAAGATCTGCGCCTGATACTGCGGCGGGATGCCGATGCCGTTGTCGCGCACGAACAGGTGCACTTCGCCATCCGGCGGCGCCGACAGCCCGATCTCGATGCGCGGGCGTCCGCTCTCGTTGAACTTGATGCCGTTCGAGACCAGGTTCTGCAGCAGCATCAAGAGGCGCGACTCATTGCCCATCACCCACGGCAGCCGCGGATCGACGATGATCTCGGCGCCGCTGGCCTGAATCGCGCCTTCGAGCAGCTCTTTGACGTGCTCGGTGAGGCGAAGCAGCGAGATCGGCGAGAGCCGCGTCTGCACCTGCTCGATCTCGGCGAACTGCAACAGGTCGTTGATCAGCTCGTGCAGGTGCCGCGCGCAGCGGTCGATGGCGCGCACATAGCCGGTGGCCTCGTCGTCGAGCTGCTCGCCGAAGTCGCTCTGCAAGAAGCCGGTATAGGCCGAGATGGTGCGCAGCGGCTCCTTGAGGTCATGGGCGACGACGTGCGTGAAGGCGCGCAGCTCCTGGTTCATGCGCCGAAGCTGCTCGTTCTTGGCTGCGACCTCGGCGGTCATGCGCTTCTTGTCGTCGATGAGCTGCCAATGCGAGACCGCGGTGTCGACCACCTGCTCCAGCTCTTCGGGGCTCCACGGTTTGGCCACATAGCCGAAGATCTGGCCGCGGTTGACCGAGCGCACCAGCGCCTGGATGTCGGAGTAGGCGGTGATGAGGATGCGCACCGCGTCGGGGTGCTCGCCCCGCACTGCTTCGAAGAAGTCGGCGCCGGTCATGCCCGGCATGCGCTGGTCGCAGAGCACCACCGAGACGTCGTTGGCGCGCATCAGCTCGATGCCCTCGTCGGCGCGGGTGGCGCCGAGCACGCGATACCGACGGCGCAGCAGGTGCTTGACCGCGTTGACGGTCTGCCGCTCATCGTCGATGACCAGGATGGTGGCGCGGTTTGGTCGGGCCTCGTCGACGCTCATGGCGCGGTCTCCGGTACCGGACAGCCTGCAACGTCGTATAACGCGACCGGGCGTCGGGATAAAGCTCTGCACACCCGGTCTGCGGTCGTGACGAATGAGTCACAGCAGGTGGGCGCCGGGCGGTTTTCCAGCTATAACCGCCCCATGGATGGCTGGGCGCTTGATCTGGGGACGACCAATACCGGCCTCGCGCGCTGGGACGCCGACGCCGAGCGTGCGCGGCTCGTCGAGCTGCCCAATATCTGCCGCGCGCCGGGCCGCGAAGATCCGCTCGAAGCGCCTCGCCTGGTGCCCTCGGCGACGCATCTGCTGCCGGCGACCGATTTCTGGTCGCGCCTGGGCGGCTCGCCGTTTTTCCTCAAGCGCGCGTTCTGGGGTCGCCTGGCCGAGATCGGGCGCCCGGCGCTGGAGCTGAACCAGGGCTGGACGCAGCCGAGCTTTGCGCCCTCGTTCAAGCGCGACCTGGGCAAGTCGGCGCACAAGACGCTGGCCCGGGTGCGCGGCCGCACGGTCAGCGCCCGCGAGGTGGCCCGCACCTTCCTGCGCGAGCTGCTCGCCGAGACCCAGCGCACCACCGGCACGCGCATCCGCGATCTGGTCATCACCGTGCCGGTCGAGTCGTACGACGCCTATCGCGCCGAGCTGGCCCAGCTCTGCACCGCGCTGGGCGTCAAGCGCGTGCGGTTTGTCGACGAGCCGGTCGCTGCCGCCATCGGCTACGGGCTGGGGCTGCGCGCAAAGCGGCGCGTGCTGGTGGTCGACTTCGGCGGCGGCACGCTCGACCTGGCGCTGGTCGAGCTGGATCCGCGTGACGCCGCGCAGGGCGCCTGCACCGTCATCGCCAAGGAGGGCCGCCCGATCGGCGGCAATGTGATCGACGAGTGGCTGCTGGACCATTTTGCCGAGCGCATGGACATGCCCACGCGCCCGGTCGGCGGTGAAGAGGCCGAGCTGTGGCACGGCCTGATGCTCGCCGAGGCGCGGCGCATCAAAGAGGCGGTGTACTTCCCGCCGCACAAGGCCAGCTTCGAGCTGTCGCCGCCGCCCGAGCTGCGGGGCGTCGCCGCGCGGCTCGCCGGGGGGCGCTTCGACCTCGACGTCACCCGCGACGACCTCGTCGCCCACCTCACCGCGCGCGGCATGTACGCCATGCTGGCCGACTGCGCCGATGGCATCGCCCGCCAGCTCGAACGGCGCGGGTTGGACGAAGAGGCCATCGACGAAGTGCTGATGGTCGGCGGCTCGACGTTGTTGCCCGGCGTCTTCGGGGTCTTCGAGGGGCGCTACGGCCGCAACCGCGTGCGCGCCTGGCAGCCCTTCGAAGCGGTGGCCTACGGGGCGAGCGCGTTTGCCGCGGGGCGCTTCGGCCAGTCGGACTTCCTGGTGCACGACTATGCCTTTGTCACCTACGACCCGAGGACGCACGACAAGCAGTACACCCCGATCATCGAGCACGGCGCGCGGTTCCCGGTCTTCGACGTCTGGCGCCGCCAGCTCGTGCCCACCTGCGCGCTCGGCGAGCCGGAGAAGGTCTTCAAGCTGGTGGTCTGCGAGATCGCCGGCGGGGCCGATGAGCGCAAGTTCATCTGGGACGCCGACGGCAACCTGCACCGCGTCGGGCAGCACCAGAAGCACGCGCCGATCGTGGTGCCGCTCAACGAGACCAACCCGGCGCTCGGCTTCCTCGACCCGCCGCATCCGCCGGGCGATCGCACGCCGCGGCTCGACATCGCGTTTGGGGTCGATGAGAACCGCTGGCTCATCGCCACGGTCCGGGATCTGAAGTCGGGCCGCACGCTGATGGAGCGCCAGCCGGTTGTCCGGCTGCTGTGAGCGGCGTGCCTTTTATGATCCCCGAGACCATCCTCGTTGGCGCAGCGCTCGCGGTCGCGGTGTGGAAGGTGTATCACCGGTCCAAGGGTCGGCTGGCGGCACTGGCCGACGCCGCCGAGCGACTGGGCATCGAGCGGCCGAGCAGTCACCACTTCAGCGGCAAGGTCGACGGTTGGCGGGTCATGATGCTGCCCGACCCGCAGCGGGACGCGGTCGAGCTGCGGGTGCTCAGCGACGGCCGCTGGCCGGCGGATGTGGGCTTGGGGCGCGAGTCGACGATGCCTTCGCTGCTCAAGATGGTCACCGATGGCGATGTGGAGATCGGCGACGCGGCGTTTGACGCCGATGTGCTGGTCGCTGGCGACCGCACCTGGCTCGCGGGCGCGCTCGACAGCGCGACCCGGCCCCTGGTCTCGCGTGCGGTGCGCAGCGGCGTGGTCGTCGACGGCGGCGAGATTCGCATGCAGAACAAGTCGTCGGAATTGCAGGCGCATGAGGTGGTTGGCCTCATGCGCCTGATGGTCCGGCTGGCCGACGCGCTAAGCGCGGCCTCGGCCGATCTGCCCGGGCGGCTGGCGGCCAATGTGCAGCACGACCCCGAGGTGGCGGTGCGGCGCGCTTGCCTCTCGCACCTCGAAGCGGTCTACCCCGACGCGCCCGAGACAGCCCGTGCGCGCCTCGCCGCGCTGCTCGATCCGGATTCAGCCCTGCGGCTCGAAGCGGCGCGCAACGCGGGGCG
>JAGQJJ010000026.1 GCA_020430675.1 Myxococcales bacterium | reverse complement strand
CGGCGGCGTGCTCATCGGCGCTGGCGGCGGCCTGGCCGACATCTTCGCCCGCGGCGCCGACTTCGCGACCTCGATGCCGGTCATCGAAGCGCGCTACCCCGAGCCGCATGACCGCCGCCTGCTCTTGCTGCTCGCTCAGCACATCTGGGATCCGATCGACGCCGGCCTCTGGATCGACGCCGCCACCGACGGCTTCGGCGCCAACCCGGCGCGCCCGGTGCTGCTGTTGACCATCCCCAATGACCGGCGGGTGCCCAACGACACGACGTGGTTCCTCGCCCGCACCGCGCAGCTGCCCATCATCGAAGGCTCGCGCTTCCTGCCGTGGGGCGTGCCGGTCATCGAGGGCCCACATACCGGCTCGGCGCTGATGGTGCTGTCATCGCTGTCCGAGCCGCCCGACCATCGCGCGCTGCTGACCGACGCGCGGGCGCTGAGCATCATCGGCCGCTATCTGTTGAGCGCCACCATCGATCCCACTTGACCGCTGCGGGTTGTCGCCGCGCCCGATTTGTGGTTGATCGGGGCCCGCAGACCTTGCACTTCGAGGAGACCGGCTCATGCGAGTAGGGGTGATCGGCTCGGGCGCCATCGGACCCGACCTGGCCTATGGCTTCATGTCGGCGCTGGCCGGCAACGCGGACGCGCGGGTCTACCTGCTCGACATCCGCCAGGACGCGCTCGACGGCGGCGTGGCCCGCATCGAAGGGTACATCGGCAAGGGCCTCGCCCGCGGCAAGCTCAGCGCCAAGGCCGCTGAGGGCATGCGCAAGAGCCTGGTGCCGACGCTGAACATGAGCGACCTGGCCGATTGCAGCTACGTGCTCGAAGCGGCCAGCGAAGACCTCAAGATCAAGCGCGCCATCCTGACCCAGCTCGAACAGGTGGTCGGCGCCGATTGCCTCATCGGCTTCGCCACCTCGGGCCTGCCGCGCGCCTGGATCGCCGCCGAGGCCCGTCACCCCGAGCGTTGCTTCGTCAACCACCCGTTCTTCCCCGCGTGGCGCTCGCTGCCCATCGAGGTGGTCGCCGGCGACGACGCCGCGCTCGCCGCGCGCATGAACGACACGCTGGTGCGGCTGGGCAAGGTGCCCATCCCCACCGCCGACGTGGTCACCTTCGCCGCCGACGACATCTTCTGCAATTACTGCTCGGAAGCCGCCCGCCTCGTGGCCGAGGGCGTGGCCACGCCGGCGCAGATCGACGCCATCGTCAACGGCGCCATCGGCGGCGGCGGCCCGCTCAACGTGCTCGACGGCACCCGCGGCAACCTGCTCGTCGCCCACTGCCAGGATCTGATGCAGGAAGCGCGCGGTGAAGCCGGCGGCTGGTTCGCGCCGCCCGCCATCCTGCGCGAGAAGGGCAACGCGCTGTGGCATGACCGCAAGCAGCCCGGCGACCCCAGCCACGATGAAAAACTGCACGCCGTGGTGCTCGACCGCATCCTGGCGGTGCTGCTCGCCCGCACCTATTGGGTCGTCGAGAACAACGTCTGCGACGCCGCCGACCTCAACTGGATGACCCGCATGGCGCTCGGCTTCTCGACCGGGCTCATCGACCTCGCCCACCAGATGGGCGCCGACGAGGTGCGCCGCGTCGTCGTGGGCTACGCCGAGGCCCACCCCGGCTTCGAGGTGCCCGCCTGCGTCGCCGAGGCCAAGCTGCCCGCGTTCATGGGCAACGTCGTCGCGCAGACCGGCGATGACGGCATCGCGCTCATCACCGTGCGCCGGCCCGAGGTGAAAAACGCCCTCGACGCCCGCACGCTGCGCGAGATCGACGCCGCGATGCAGGCCGCCGAGGCGGACAAAAACGTGCGCGGGGTCATCTTCACCGGCTTCGACGGCGCGTTGGCCGGCGCCGACATCGGCGAGCTGGCCCAGGTGCCTGGCCCGGCCGAGGCCGAGGCGCTCTGCAACCGCGAGCACGCCATCGCCGCCCGCATCGAGGCCATGCGCAAGCCGGTGGTCGCCGCGATCGACGGCCCGGTGCTCGGCGGCGGCGCCGAGCTGTCGATGACGTGCCACGCCCGCGTCGTCGGCCCGCGCCTGCTGATGGGTCAGCCCGAGGTCAACCTGGGCATCGTGCCCGGCTACGGCGGCACGCAGCGCCTGCCGCGCCTCATCGGCGTCGCGCGCGCGCTCGACCTGATGCGCACCGGCCGCCCGGTCGGCGCCAAGGACGCCTGCGCCTGGGGCTGGGCCCACGGCCAGCCGGCGACCGACGTGATCGCCGCCGCCAAGGCGCTCATCGCCGCCCACCTGGCCGGCGAGGCCAAGGTCGCCCCGGTCGACAAGGCGCCGATCGACGTGCCCGAGCCGCTGCCCGCCTGCGATATCGGCCACCGCTCGCTGGCCATCGACGCCATCCTGGTCGACATCGTGCGCCGCGGCCTGCGCCGCCCGCTCGCCGAGGGCCTCGCCATCGAAGCCCAGGGCTTCGGGCGCTGTACCAAGACGGTCGACATGGACATCGGCATGAAGAACTTCATCCAGAACGGGCCCCGCGTGCCGGCGGCCTTCCTGCACGAGTGAGGCGCATCATGGCAGCGGACTCGATCGTCATCCTCGACGGCGCGCGGCGCCTGCCCCGCGCTGACATCCTGGTCGACAACAAGCGACCGGGCCTCTTCTCGCGCTTCTCGACCACGCAGCTCGGCGGCAAGGCCATCGAAGCGACGCTGGCCAATACCCCGCTCGACGCGGGGCTCATCGGCCACGTGGTCATGGGCATGGCCCAGCACAGCCACCGCGACTCGATCTACGGCGCCCAGGGCATGCGCTGGCGCGGCGGGCTCGGCCAGGACGTGCCCGCGCTCACCGTGGCCCGCATCTGCGGCAGCGGCGCCGAAGCGGTCGCGCTCGGCGCCGAGATCATCACCGCCGGCCTGCGCCACGACCGCGAGCGGCCGTTCATGGTGGTCGGCGGCGCCGAGAGCATGCAGTACCCGTTCTGCCTGTACAGCTACCGCGGCAAGCCGGTCGGCGCCGGCGTGCAGAAGTACGGCCCGATCGACGTGTCGCAGCTGCCGCGTGGCAGCCATCTTCAGGACATGCTCCTGATGAGCCTCTACGACCCGGGCGCGGGCATGGCCATGGCCAACACCGCCGAGGAGCTGGGCCGCCGCTATGGCATCACCCGCGAAGAGGCGGATCGCTTCGGGCATCGCTCGCACGTCAACGCCAAGGCCGCGCGCGACGCGGGCTGGTTCGACGAAGAGATCGTGCCGGTCGACGTGCAACAAGACGGCGCCAGCGAGCCGATCACCGTGCGCCACGACACCCACATCCTGGAGAACGCCAGCCTGGGCAAGATGGGCGCGCTGCGGCCCGCGTTCGAAGCCGGTGGCATCATCACCGCCGGCAACGCCAGCGCGGTGGTCGACGGCGCGGCGGCGATGGTCATCGGCAAGGAGAGCGACGCCGCCAAACACGGCGCCCGCCCGCTCGCCCGCCTTGCCGGCCTGGGCGTCGCCGCCTGCGACCCGCGCATCATGGGCTGGGGCCCGGTGCCGGCCACCCGCCGCGCGTTGATGGCCGCCGGCATCGAGGGCCGCGACATCGCGCACGTCGAGCTGAACGAAGCCTTCGCGCCCCAAGCGCTGGCGGTCATGCGCGACTTCGCCGAGATGGGCATCAACCCCGAGACGGTCAACCCGATGGGCAACGCCATCGCGCTCGGCCACCCGCTCGGCGCCACGGGCGCCATCCTCACCGTCACCTGTGCCTATGCTCTGCGCCGCAAGCAGCAGCGCTACGGCCTGGTCACCATGTGCATCGGCGGTGGCCAGGGCATCGCGCTCATCCTCGAAAACCTCGCCTGATCGCAGCGCCCGAAGCGATCGGGCGCCGCTTCACCCGATGCCGCACGCACCGCGGCGTTGGTTCAAGGCGCGAATCAGCAGGACATCAGGAAGAGGGCGCGCGGAAGGCGGCGCCCCAGGGCGAGGTGCGGTCAGAAGCCCAGCGCGCTGAGCTGCTCCTTGACCTGCGTGCAGAAGGCGGAGTCGAGGTTCACATCGGGCTGCCAGAGCAGGCCATCGCCGTCCACGGCCTGACCGGCCGTGCTGCCATTGGCCGAGCCCTCCACCAGCCGCGAGCAGCCGAGCACGACGCCGCTGATGGCAAAGCGACCGATGAGCTTGGCCTGCATCTCGCTGCGCTCCAGGCCGACGGCCGTCAGCTCGAAGGTGCCTTCCAACCGGCCCCCCTCTTCGTCGGTCACCAGCCGCACCTCACCGCGCTCGGCGATGTAGTCATCGCCCTTGTATTGCAGGTAGAGCGGGTTGTCCTTGGTGTCGTCGGCGAAGACGTAATGGTCGCTGATCTCACCAATCTGGGACTGATTGAGCGTCAGCGTGACCGCATCGACCTGGTCGGTGCTGCGCCCGGTGAGCACCAGCGCCGCCTGCGGCTTGTAATCGGCGGCCGGCTCCGAAACGTCATAAAGTGCGGTGCCTTTGAAGTCGCCGAAGCCATCGATGCTGAGGCTCATGCTCGCGGTCGGGGGCTGTCGATCGGAGGTCGCGGGGTCATCCTCTTCGGCTGAACACGCAATTGCGCCAAGGGCTGCGGTCAGCAAGAGGGCGGTGCGCAGGATCATCGCTGACACCTCCTGTCATCGGATGGCAGGACTCTAATGCGAGTCGCCATATAGGTGTAGTTATTACTGCCTCGTCGCTCCCAGATGCGCTGGTCGTAATCGACGAGATGCCCGACGAAGTACTCGCCCGGTTCCATGTCCCACGGAATGCGGACGGTGCGCTCCCAGGTGCTGAAGGCACCGGTGACCTGCACGGCGTTGATATTCGTGCCGATCGCGCGGTCGAACTCGGTGATGGTGCGGTTGGTGGAGAGATACCAACGCACATTGTAGGTCTCATCGCGCGTGCCCAGGTTGGCCACCGACCATTTCACGCGATGGATCTCGCCCGGACACCGATCGACGCGCTCGGGGGCCGAGTTGAGCTGCACCGAGTCGGGCGCCACCAGACGGAACTCGCTCGCCGCCAGATCGCGGCTCTCTCCGTCGGTGCCATACAAACGCCGCGCGCCGCCCACATCGTCGGGGTGGGGTTCAACCATGCGGGCGCCGCAGTACTTGCCCTCGCCATCGGTGCTCAGCATCAGCGCCATGGCATCGTCTTCGTGGTTGAGCCCGATCGCGTGCCCCAGCTCGTGCAGGATGGTCGTGCGCTGGCCCAGCCGCTTGTCATTGCACTCGGCCGGGTTGCCCTCTTCGAGCGGCGTGGTGCCGTTGATGAAGACATCGGCCTCGATGAGATCGATGCGCCCCGACCACGACCAGCACCCGCCCGAGAAGCGGCGCAGCGTCAGCCCCAACGCGCCATCGATGACGTCGCCGTCGACAAAGCCGACCTCGCTGATGTGATTGCCCGTCTGCACCACGCACTGGTTGGGATCGCCATCGCGGGCGCGCACCACATCGGGCAGGCCGCCCGCGTTGTTCCACTCCTCGAAGCCGTACACCGCGTCGTCGTATTTGGCGCTGGGCGCCGGCGCCGAGCAGGTCATCAGCCGCAGGTCGATGTCGCCATCGGCCCAGCGGTAGGCGTTGCCATTGCAGGTGGTGTAACGATAGGCATGCGCCGCGACGGGCACCGCCATGACGGCGGCCAGGACGGCCACCGCGCGCTTCACCGGTAGTCTCCGGGCCCGCACGAGGCCAGATCGGTGCAGACATCGGTGGCGGCTTCGGGGCGCAGCCGGCGGAACAGGATGTTGGAGGCCGGCGCCTGCTGGAACGGTGCGCCGTTGGCCACCGGGTGGGCGTCGAGCTGGCGAGCAAGCGCGGCCCGCACCGCGTCGGCGGGCAGGCAGCTCGCCGTCGAGAACGCCGTGTGCAGCCCCTCGTCATGCACCTCGCCAAAACCGGGCGGCTGCACGGGCTGGGTGATCTGGCCGCCGAGCGAGAAGCCATCGGTGCTCACCCCGGTGACGCAATGGCCGCCCGACGAGGTGAAGTACGTCTGCGCGCCAACCTGGACCAGGCGGTAGTACCCCTGGTCCCAGTTGACCACCGGCGAGATGTTCCAGTCGCCGCGCTTGTAGAAGACGAGGTAGCGCTCGCCCGCCGCAAAACGAGGCGCCTCGGCGATGTCGAGCAGCGTGCCATCGGCCATCAGGCCCATCGGCAGCATGAATTCGAGCATGCTCGGCGGCGCGTCGCCCGCCAGCACGCGCTCGACGCGCACCGTGACTCGCGTACGGGGCTCCTTGTCGCCCGCGCCGATGTCGACGGCGGCGACTTCGCCCTCAAAAACAAACGCGGCGCGGTCGATGAGGCCCGGGAGGTTGGTCTTGACGTAACGGAGGGCAAACGCAGGAGAAATGCTGAAGCAAGAGAGGGCGAGGAAGACCCTGCATATGGTCGCGGCGCGCACCATTTCTGCTTGACACCTCAGCCGATAATCCCCACGCGATCTCAACCGTAGAATTCATGTAAAGGAAGTGTCAAGAAGTATCGTGGGCGCCCCGCCGCGCGGTGCCCGATCGGCCCCCAAACGGTCAGCATGCCCCGTTTCGGTCCGCCCTGGCTTGACGGCGACGCCGGTTTCGACGCAGAGTCCCCGCTGGTCGAACGCCCGGGTCGCGCGCTGCCTCGCCTGGGCCACAACGGCCGCAGCGCGGCGGGATCGCTGGCCGCGCGACGACCGGATGACGGCGGGCCCGACCTCGCCAATCCACACCCGAAACGGCCGCGGCGACGCCGACCGACGGCCCTGACACACGCAGGACGACGTCGATGCGCATGATCCTCATCGGCCCGCCGGGCGCGGGCAAAGGCACCCAGGCGGCGCGGCTGGTCAGCCGCCATGGCATTCCGCACATCTCGACGGGCGACATGCTGCGCGCCGCGGTCAAGGCGGGCACGAAGCTCGGGCTCGAGGCCGAGGGCTATATGAAGCGCGGCGACCTGGTGCCCGATGCGGTGGTCATCGGCATGGTCATCGAGCGCATCGCCGAGCCCGACGCGCAGGCGGGCTTCATGCTCGATGGCTTCCCGCGCACGCGCCCGCAGGCCGAGGCGCTCGACAAGGCGCTGGCCGAGGCGGGGGTCAAGCTCGACGCGGTGGTGCTCATCGAGGTCGATGACAGCCTGATCGTCGAGCGCATCACCGGCCGGCGCAGCGACCCCGAGACCGGCGCCATCTATCACCTGAAGTTCAACCCGCCGCCCGCCGAGGTGGCCGACCGCCTGGTGCAGCGCAAGGACGACACCGAAGAGGCCTGCCGGGCGCGGCTTTTCAAGTACCACTCCGAGACCGCGCCGGTGGTGCCTTTCTATGAGGCGCAGGGCCTGGTCGCCCGGGTCGATGGCGTCGGCACGCCCGACGAGGTCACCGACCGGCTGCTCGCTGCCCTCAAGGCGCTGACCGCAGCCTGAGCGCAAACCGACCGCTGGTTGTCAGTAGCGGTTGATGACCATCCCGGTCCGCAGCTTCGGCTCGAACCACGTGGACTTCGGCGGCATCACCTCGCCGGCGTCGGCGATGGCCATCAGCTCGTCCAGGCTGGTGGGGTAGAGCGCAAACGCCACGCCGTCAGCGCCGGCGCGCTTCGCCAGCTCGCCGAGCCCGCGAATGCCGCCCACGAAGTCGATGCGCTCGTCGGTGCGCGGGTCGGCGACGCCGAGCAGCGGGGCGAGCACCAACGATTGCAACACGCTCACATCAAGCCGCGCGACCGGATCGGCCTCATCGGGCGCCGCTTCGGGGCGCAGCGTCATCCGATGCCACACGCCACCGAGATACAGGCTGAATTCGTGGCGCGCTTCGGGTTCGGCGGCGGCTTTGAGCGGCGTGATCGCGAAGTGCTTGTCCAACGCCGCGCGCAGGTCTTCGACCGAATGCCCGTTGCGATCGGCGACCACGCGGTTGTAGGGCAGGATGCGCAGCGCGGTGTCGGGGAACGCGACCGCGAGGAAACGCGACCGCGGGTCATCATCGCCGGCGCCCTCGCCCACGCGGGCCGCGGCGGCGGCGCGATGGTGGCCGTCGGCGATGTAGAACGCGGGCAGCGCGGCAAAAGCGGCGGTCAGCGCGGCGACGTCCTTGGCGTCATCGATGGGCCAGAGCTGGTGCTGGATGCCATCGGGCGCCACGAAGTCGACCACCGCCGGCCCGGCGGTCAAGCGCGCCACGCGGGCGTTGATGTCGGCCGAGGCGCGGTAGGCGAGGAAGACCGGGCCCAGATGGGCGCGCACCGCTTCGATGTGGCGCTTGCGGTCATCCTCTTTGGCCGGCCTTGTGAACTCGTGCTTCTTGATGCGCCCGGCGCGGTAGTCGGCGGCGCTGGCCAGCCCCATCAGCCCGACCTGGCGGTGCGTGCCCATGCGCTGGGCGTAGGCGTAGAAATGGGGCGTCGCGTCCTTTTGCAGCACGCCTTTTTCGATCAGCCGCGCAAACGCCGCCTGCGCCGCGGCATAGGCTGCCGGTTCATGGAGCGACGTGCCATCGGGCAGGTCGACGTCGGGCCGCGTGACGCGCAGGATGCTGTCGGGCAGCCCGTCCACCAGGGCCCGGGCTTCGGCGGTGTCGACGACGTCATAGGGCACCGCGGCGACCTCGGCCGCGCGCGCCGGCGCGGGGCGCCAGCCAGCGAAGGCGTTGAAATCGACCATCTGCTCACTCCGGGTTCATCCGCGCGCGGCGGATTCACAAAGGCAATGTCGGCAACAGGAAGATCGCCGAGTCGGTGTCGGCGACGCGCTGGCTGTCGCGCACCTCGGCGGTGAAGAAGAAGCCGGTCA
Source organism: Myxococcales bacterium (assembly GCA_020430675.1). The sequence continues at coordinate 5,945 of JAGQJJ010000026.1, read as the reverse complement.
GGTTGATTTGGGTGAACGGGATGGCGACCTCGATGACCTGGCTCAGATCGGCCACGATGCCGCTGAGGTGGCCGTCTTCGGCGAGCACCAGGCCGTCGGGCAGGCCGGCTTGCGGGATGAAGCGCGCCAGGTTGTCGGGCAGGTCGGTCTCGGCCCACGAGTAGGGCCGCAGCCCGCCGCGCGCGGTCAGGTTGGTGTCATAGGGCAGCGGGTTGCCGCCGATGATGGTCAGCGTGGGCAGCGTCACCACCCGAATGCCGAACAGGTCGAAGCTCTGGTCGGCCGTGATCTCAAGCGGCGCGACTTCAACTTCGAGGTACAGCTCGGCTTCGGCGGCCTGGGGCGGCGTCGAGGCGTCGACCACCCGGAAGCGCAGGTCGAAGCCGCCAATCTCGCTCGGCGTGCCGGCGATGCGGCCGTTGGCGCCCAGGTCGAGCCCGGCGGGCAAGGCGCCGCCGACGATCAACCAGCCGTAGGGCGGCGAGCCACCGACCGCTTCGAGCTGCGCTTCGTAGGGCAGGCCCTCTTCGGCGGCGGGCAGCTCGCCGGTGGCGATCGAGAGGCCGCCGGGGAAGATGAGCAGCAAGAGATCGGCGATGGCGGTCTCGCCCGCGTCGTCGGTGACCTGGACGCGCAGCGGGTGCTCGCCGGTGCGCACCGGCGTGCCCGCCAGCTCGCCCGCGGCGTTGAGCGCCACGCCGCGCGGCATGACGCCGTCGATCAGCGCCCAGCGATAGGGCGGCGTGCCGAAGCGGGCCTCGAGCGCAGCCGCGTAGGGCGCGCCGACCTGGCCCGGGGGCAGCGCGTCGGTGACCACCCGCAGCGCGGGCGGGCCGCACTCGCCGTCGGTGCACGACTGCTCGTCGGGGCAGTCGCGATCGCGCAGGCAGTGCACACAGCGGCCGTCGAAGCAGACCGCGCCGTCGCGGCAGGGCGTCAGCAGGAAGCCATCGCCGGCCGGCGGACAGGTGAAGATGCCTTCGGGACCGCAGAGCACCTGGCCGGGCTCGCAGGACGGCCCGCCGGGCGGCTGGCGGCACTCGCCGTCGAGGCAGACGTTGGCGCCGCCGCAGGGGCTGCGGTCCCAGCCGAGGCCGTCTTCGGCGCAGGTGAGCACCACGCCTTCGCCGCAAGCGCGCTCGCCCGGCGTGCAGGTGCGCGAGAGGCAGACGCCGTCGTAGCAGGTCTCGTCGTCGGCGCAGGGCGTGGCATCGCCAAAGCTCGTGCCGTCGAGCGCGCAGGCGCGCACGCCGCCCTCGAAGCACTCGCGTGCCCCGGGTTCGCAGAGCAGCGTGCGGCACTCGCCCTCGTAGCAAAGGTCGCCATCGGCGCAGCGCTCGACCAGCCAGGCGTCGCCCGGCTCAAGGCAGGTGCGCAGGCGGCCTTCTTCGTCGCAGCGGGTCTCGCCGGGCGTGCAGGCGCCGGCGCCGGCGTCGGGCTCAGGGTCGCTGCTGGTCGATTCATGGCAGCCGGCGAGCAACAGGGCGCCAGCGAGGCAGAGGAAGATTCGGGACATGGCGTCAGCCTCCCGCGCGGGTCAGCAGGTCGGTCTGCAGCGCGTCGAGCCGGCCGGCGGCGCGGGCCTCGGCGGCGGCGAGCGCGTCGCCCTCGGCGAAGGGCGCGCGGACCTCGAAGTAGAACTTGATCTTGGGTTCGGTGCCCGAAGGCCGCACCAGGGCGCGGCTGCCGTCGGCCAGATCGAAGGCGAGCACATCGCTGCGCGGCAGGTCGATCGGCGTGGTGCGCCCGCCCTCACGGGCCTCGCCGGTGAGCAGATCGCGCACCCGCAGGACCGGCGTACCGGCGAGCTGCGTGGGCGGATCGGCCCGCAGCGCGGCCATCAGCGCTTCGATGCGCTTCGCGCCCTCGGCGCCGGGCAGCTTGAGGCTGTGCTGGCGGCTCTGGAAGAGGCCATGGCGGCGATAGATGGCCGCGAGGCGGTCGAGCACGCCGCGGCCCTCGGCGCGGCAGCGCGCGGCCAGGTCGCAGAACAGGAGCGCCGCCGAGACGCCGTCCTTGTCGCGCACCACGCTGCCCGCGCTGTAGCCGAGCGCCTCTTCGAAGCCGAAGACAAAACGCCCGCCGGCGGCGTCACGGCGCAGGGCGGCTGCGGCGATCCACTTGAAGCCGGTCAGCGTCTCGACATAGTCGGCGCCGTACTCGTCGGCGAGTCGGGCGAGCAGGCCGGTGCTGACCACGGTGGTCGCCACGAGGCGCCCTGGCGCGGCTTTGCCGTATTGCAACAGCTCGTCGGCGAGCAGCACGCCGATCTGGTTGCCCGTCAGCGCGCGATAGCCGCCCTGGCCATCGGGCACGGCGACGGCCAGGCGGTCAGCGTCGGGGTCGTTGGCGATGAGCAGATCGGCGCCCACCTTGCCCGCCAGCGCCAGGGCGAGATCGAGCGCGCCGGGCTCTTCGGGGTTGGGGAAGGCGACGGTGGGGAAGTCGGGGTCGGGCTCGCATTGCTCGACCACCAGGTGGCGATCGGTGTAACCCGCGGCGTCGAGCGCCGCTTCGACCATCTTGCGGCCAACGCCGTGCATGGCGGTGTAGACCACGCGCAGCGGCACGCCGCCCGGGAAGACGCGCAGGGCGGCGACGGCGTCGAGGTAGGCGGCGACGGTGCTCGGCGGCACGACCTCAACCAGCCCGCCGACCGCGTCGAGCGCCGGCACTTCGACGGTGGCCAGCGTCTCGATGGCGTCGATCGCCGCGCTGATGCCCGCGTCATGGGGCGGCACGATCTGCGCCGCGTCGGCCCAATAGACCTTGTAGCCGTTGTCGGCCGGCGGGTTGTGGCTGGCGGTGACCATGACCCCGCCCGCGCACCCATGATGCTTGACCGCAAACGCCAGCAGCGGCGTGGGCACGACCTCGGTGAAGCGCAGCACGCGCACGCCCAGGCCGGCCAGGACGGCCGCAGCGTCTTGCGCGAACTCACGCGAGCCGTGGCGACCGTCGAAGCCGATGGCCACGCCACGCTTCGCCGCGTCGGGCAGCGTGCCAAGCAGGTAATGGCCAAAGCCCGCGGTGGTGCGGCGCACGACCGCGCGGTTCATGCGGTTCGGGCCGGGCCCCAGCGCCGCGCGCAGGCCGGCGGTGCCAAACTCGAGGCGCGCGCCGAAGTGGTCGGCGATGGCCGCGGCGTCACCGGCGTCGAGCAGGGCCTGGCCGGCCGCGCGGGTTTTGGGGTCGGGATCTTCGGCGACAAAGCGCCGGGCGATCTCGAGGGTCTTGTCGCTCATGGGGTTCCTCGAACACGGGCGAGGTCAGGGGGTATACCGCACCGGGGCCGACGGCTTCCACCGCACTGCGCGGCGCGTCAGGCCCCGAAGTACTGCACCACGAGCTGCTCGATCTGCTCGCGGTGGGCCTGCATGTCAGCGGCGAGGAAGAGCATGCCGCGGGCGCGGGCCAGGTTATGGCTTCGCCGGTCGGCATAGCGGTCGGCGTCGTAGCCGAAATACTCGTCTTCCAGCACGTCGCGGGCGAAGCGCGAGGCCAGCTCCAGCGTGATGAGCCGGCCGGCGCCGCCCAGGTGCGCGCGCTCGGCGGGGGTGAGCTTGGGGCCCTCGGCCGCGTAGCCGCGCAAGATGGCCTCGAAGCGGTCGACGTGGAAGCGCTGCGCCTCGTCTTCGGCGCCATCGCGGCACCACGAGCGCACCGCGTCGCCCAGGTCGACGAGCACCGTGTGCACGTTGCAGGTGTCGAGGTCGATCAGGCCGACCGCTTCTTCGCCGCGAAAGAGCACGTTGCTGATCTTGGGGTCGCCGTGCACCACGCGCCGGGGCAGATCGGCGGGCAGGAGCAGCGGCGGCAGCCGCTCGAAGACCGCGGCGATCTCGTCGGCGACGCGCGGGCAGATCGAAGCGTGGCGCGGGTTGATCGCCGCGTCCCGGAGCCGGGCGAGATGGCCCTCGGTGTCGTGCAGCGGGTGTTGTGATGCGAAGACATGCTCGATGTCGGCCATGGCGCGATGAAAGCGCCCCAGCATGCGCGCGCCCTGCTCGGCCTGCGCGGTCGAGGTCACCTTCTCGCGCGTCTCGCCCTCGACATAGGGCGCGAGGCGCCACCAGAGACCCTCGTCATCGACCGCCACCGGCTCGCCGTCGGTGGTGGGCACCAACCGCGGCGCCGGCAGCGCGCGGGCGGCGAGGTGGGCGGTGACCGCGGCGTAGTCGCCGATGATCTCGGCGGTGCTCAGCTTTGGGTGCAAACGCTGAAGCACGTAGCGGCCGCGATCGGCGTCGACGATCTGCGTTTGGTGCATCAGCCCCGAGCGCACCGGCGTCACCGCGTGCACCGCGCCGATGGGAAAGCGGGCGAGGATGTCTTTCATGGGCCGCTCCGCGCGCCGAGAAGCGGCTCAGTTTGCGTCGCCCCCGGCCCAGGCGCAAGCGCTCAGCGCGCGCAGGCGGGTTGCAAGGCGAGGCGGGCCTGCGCGGCGGGCATCTGCTCGTCGAGCTGCAATGGGGTGCGCGCAACAAACCGGTCGGGCACATCGGCGTCGCAAGGGTCGAGCTGGCCGTCGCCGTCCTCGTCGACAAACGCGGTGACCTCATAGCGGCCGGGCGCGAGTTGCAGGCTGTCGAGCGTCAGCTCGGCCAGCGGCTCGACGGCGCCGATCGACCACTCCAACGACCAACCGCCCGCCTCGCGCACCTGCATCGCCAGGTCGAGCGGCACGTCACGGGGCCACTCGACCTGATCGAACGACAAGATCGGCGTCAGCGTGGCCGGCGGCACCGGGCAGCCGAGCGGGGCCACGGTCAGCTCGCCCAGGTCGGTCAAGCGGCCCTCGACCACCTCGATGGGGCCCGTCTCAACCGCCGAGCGGTCGCCGTAGGGCGACAGCGGACAACCGGTGAAAGCGCCGTCGCCGTCGGTGTCGAGGAAGATCACGCCGCGATAGGCCCCCGGCGCGACGGGTCGATTGAAGACCGCCACGGCGTCGGGATCGCCCGCGGTGGCTTCCCGGTGGTTTTCGAAAAGCAGCAGCCCGCGGCGCTCGCCGCGGTTGTCGGTGGGGTACAGCTCCATGCGCACCGCGCGCCCGCTGCCCGCGGCGCCCGCTTCGGCGGGCAGACGCAATGCGCCGCGCAGGCCGGTGGCGGGCTCGTCGTCGCAATCGGCCCGCTCCAGCACCAGCGCGCCCAGGTCGAGCACCTCGCCGGGGCGGATGCGCACCTCTTCGCGCTGCACGAAGACGGCGTCGAGGCCGGCCGGCCAGCCGCTGCACCGCGTGAAACGGCCATCGGCGTCGCGATCGACAAAAACCTGAGCCCGCCAGATGCCCGGCGGCACGCCGGTCACGGTGAACGGCTGCGGCAGGGGGCGCGCGCTCAGCCCGGTCAGCAGCGTGCGGTTGACCACCGCCACGCCGCCTTGGGGCGAGACCAGGGCGAGGCGGACCGACCCATCGAGCACGCCGAGCGGGCCGACGAGGCTCGGGTCGGCTGCCCATTGCTCGGCCAGCGTCGGGGCCAGCGCCAGCGTGCCGCGCAGGCCGGTCAGCGGGTCGGGGCAATCGCCGGCGCGCAGCTCGATCGGCGCCGCCAGCGGGGCGTGGACCCCAGCGACGACCTCGACCTCGATCGGCTCGGCCACGTAACGATCGCCGCCGCCCAACTCGGGGCCGCAGGGCGTGGGCGCATGGTCGCCGTCTTCATCGGCGAAGAACTGAACGCGATAGATGCCGGGCACCAGCTCGCCGACGTCGAAGCCGGCGCGCCCGCCGAGCAGGCCCGCGGGCAGCACCGGCACGCGCAGCGCGGTGGGTCGCGGACGCGCGTCCTCAAGCTGCTGGGCCACCTGGCGCAGCGCCTCGACCGGGGTGAACAGGGCGAAGATCGGCACGCCGTCGAGCGCGGCGCCGCGCGGGCCGATGAGCTGGCCCGAGAGGCCGGTGGCGGCGTCGCCGGGTCCGCAAATGCTGCGGGCGAGGG
>JAGQJJ010000267.1 GCA_020430675.1 Myxococcales bacterium | reverse complement strand
TCCGGCGCGACTTTGGCCGTACACTGCGGCTCCCGCGGCCGAAAAGTTGGCCGCGATCTTCGACGAGGCCATCGCATGACCGACGAGACTCGCCCGGGACGCCGGGCCGCCGAGATCCTGGCCGCGCTCAGCGGTCAATCCCCCGATGAAGTCATGACCGACCTCGGCGCCCTCGGCCGCGCGGTCGGTCAGGTCATCGGCGACGCCTGGAAGATGGTCGACGCCGCCGCCCGCGACGACGAGGGCGCCCGCGCCGCCGCCCGCGACCGCGCCGCCGAGATGCGCGACCGCCTGCACGACGCCGGCGTCTCCGACACCGTGACCGAGGTGGTCGGCGGCCTGCCCGACCGCCTCGCCGGCCTCTTCGACGGCGCCCAGGTGCGCGAGGGCATCCGCGGCGCCGCCAAGGCGATGGACGAGAGCGCCGGCCAGGTCGGCGACTTCGCCGAAGCCCTGCGCAGCGCCGCCGACCGCATGCGCACCGCCGCCAGCGATGCGATGCGCAAGCCGCCGCAAAGCAACACCGAGGCCGACGACCCGCTCGCGCGCAGCCGCCGCATTCTCGAGTCTGCGCGCACCATCGCCGTGCTCGGCGCCCATCCGGTCGCTGAACGCCCGGCCCATTACGTGCCGGCCTACCTGCACGACCACGGCTACCGCGTGCTGCCGGTCAACGCCACGCTGGCCGGTACCACGCTCTTCGATGCCCCGGTGCTCGGCAGCCTCGACGCGATCGACGAGCCGGTCGACGTCGTCGACGTCTTCCGCCGCGCTGAAGCGCTGCCGGGTCACGTCGATGAAATCCTGGCCATGAACCCGCGCCCCAAGGTGGTCTGGTTCCAGCTTGGCATCCGCCACGACCTGGTCGCCGCCCGCCTGCGCGCCGAAGGCATCGAGGTCGTGCAGGACCGCTGCATGCTCGCCGACCACCGCCGCCTCTTCGGCCAGCCGGGCGCCTGACGCGATGACCAAGAAGACCCCGCTCGTCGCCTACCTCGACAAAACGCCTGAAATCCCCTGCCCTTACGGTGATGTGCGCCGCGTGGTCACCGCCGGCGCCGGCGGCGTCGCCAACGTGCACATCGTGCGCATCACCCGCGGCGGCCGCCACTTTCACCAAGCCTACGACGAGACGTATTACCTGCTTGCCGGCGAAGGCTCCATCGAACTGGGGGATGAAAAGCACGCCCTGCGCCCCGGCGCGGTCGTGGTCATCCCCGCCGGCGTGCCACACGCCCTCGAAGCCGATGAAGGCCACACCCTCGAGTTCGTGATCTTCGGCACGCCCCCGGCGCCGATCGACTCCGAGGCCGCTCGCCCCCGCAAGATCTGACCGCTCGCCTTACTCGTGGCTGCTGTGCATATGCGGGTCTGATGAATCGGTCACCGGCCGATGCACCGCCATCTGCAGCATGGTCTCGCTGGTCGGACCGAAGTCGAAGACATACATGCCCTGCGGGAACATGACATGCATCACCGTCGCCGCCTGCGCGCAGCTCGCTGGCATGTGGTGCACATGCATCGGCTCGACGGTCGCGCCGGTCGAGTCGGTCAGCGCCAGCGGCACGTCGCGGTCGAGGAAGAGATAATGCTCGCCGCCCTCGGAATGGAAGGTCAGCCTGCCCACGTTGCCATCGGCGCCCGAAGCCAGCGTCAGGTCATACCGCTGGTGCACCGTCATGATCATGGTGTCTTCGGCCGGATCGGCGTTCACCTCGACATTCGGCCCATATTCCAGGTGCTTGCAGCCCTCGGCCACCTGATCGACCGGCGCGGCATCCGCCGCGTCGGAGGCATCATCATCACCACAGGCCAGACAGAATGAGATGGCAAGGCATGCCATGAGACAACGCATGAGCGTCCTCCGCGTCACAGATGCGCAGCACTATGCGCCGCGTCGCCGGGTCCGATCAACCCGGCTGGCTGTCATCCCGCTCGCGAAGCTTGCGCAAGAGGGTATTGCGCCCGATGCCAAGCCGCCGCGCGGCCTCGCTGCGGTTGTCATCACAAAGGCGCAAGACATGCTCGATATAGGCCTGCTCCACGTCGCGCAGCGCTCGGACCGAGGTCGCAAAGACATCGCCGCCGCGCCCCGCCGCCGGCAGCTCGATCAGCGTGATCGGCCCGATGGACAGCGCGTCCGAGTCCACCTCCGGGCCCGCGGCCAACACGATCGACGACTCGATGCAATGCTCCAGCTCGCGCACATTGCCCGGCCAGTCATGGGCATGCAGGGTCGAGCGCGCCGCCCTTGAGAGCCGCAGCTCGGGCCGCCCGTGTCGGTGGCAATACTCGAAGAAGAAGTGATCGATCAGCCGGTCCAGATCGGCCGCGCCGCGCGCCCGCAGGGGCGGCACGTCGATCTGCACGACGCGCAGCCGGTAGTACAGATCCTGCCGGAAGCGCCCCGCGGCCACGTCGGCCTCCAGATCGCGATGGGTCGCGCAGACGAACCGCACATCAACCGCGATCGGCTTGTTGCCGCCCACCCGCAGAAACGTCTTCTCTTGCAGCAACCGCAGCAGCTTGCCCTGCACGCTCGCCGGCAGCTCGCCCACTTCGTCGAGGAACAGCGTGCCGCCATCGGCCGCCTGCACCTTGCCATCGACCGTGCGATCGGCGCCGGTGAACGCGCCGCGCTCATGGCCGAACAGCTCGTTCTCGATGAGCTGCTCGGGCAGCGCCGCGCAGTCGACCTTGATGAACGGCCCCTCGCGCCGCGGCGAGTTGACGTGCACCGCGCGGCTGATGACCTCCTTGCCGGTGCCGCTCTCGCCGCGCACCAGCACCGTCGCGCTCGTGCGCGCCGCCAGCGCCGTGCGCCGGAAGGCCTCGCGCATCGCCGGCGACTCGCCGACGATATGGTTGAAGTGAAACTCCAGCGCCCGCGGATGATCGGGCCGCAACTGGCTGCGCAGGCTGGTATGGCCCAGCACCGCGGCCAGTTCGCCGCTCAGCGCCGAGAGCCGCGCCGCATCCTCGGCGCCAAAGACGCCCCGACGCTTGTTGAGCACCTGCACCACGCCGATGAGCTGCCCGGCTTCGTCGCGCATCGGCACCGCCAGCAGCGTGCGCGTGGTATAGCCGGTCAGATGATCGATGCGCGGCGTGAAGCGCGCGTCATGGCTGCCATCGGGCACGCTCACCTGCTGCCCGGTGCGCGCCACCCAACCGGCGACGCCCTCGCCGATGCGCAGGCGGATCTCGCTCATCTCGGGCAGATGCGCCACCCGGCTGACCAACTCGCCGCGGGCATGATCAATGAGGTAGACCGTGCCGCGATCAGCATCGAGCCGCCGCACGATCTCATCGACCACGCAGCGCAGCACCTCTTCCAGATCCACCTGCTCATCAAGCCGCAGGCGGCGCAACGACTCCAGCTCCACCGACTCCCCCGCGCCGGGCGCGTGCCCCGACAGAGCGCGCGCGACCACCGCCGCAGCGTACTCTGCGGTCGAGGCAGGGGTCAAAGCGCCACCGACAGACCCTCGCGCGCCGCGAAGGTGGGCTCGAACAGGGCCTGCGCGCGCGCCTCGAAGGTGGCCACGCCGGCGTCGTCGCGGGTCGGATCGTGGTGGAAGAGCGCCAGCCGCCCCGCCTGGGCCGCGCGCGCCACACCGGCCGCCTCGGCCCAGGTGCTGTGGCCCCAGCCCTTGCGGGGCGGCCCCGCGCGACCGACGTACTCGTCCGGCGTGTACTGCGCGTCGTGCACCAGCAGGTCGCAGCCCTCGCTCAGGTCGATCAGGCGGCGGTCCAGCGCCCCGCCGTGCTCGGTGTCGGTGGCGAACACCAGGCTGCGGCCGCCGGCCTCGATGCGGTAGACGACGACGCCGTCGGCGTGATCCTGCTCGAGCGGCGTCACCCGGAACGGGCCGATCTCAAACGGCTTTCTCGGGTCGACATTGACAAACCGCCGCGCACCGACCAGCGCTTCGAGGCCGATCGGGAACTGCGGCGGCCGCATCTGCAAGCCGAGCGCCTCGCGAATCCCCTGCCCCGAGCGGTCGGCGGCGGCGAAGGTCAGGTCGCTCTCCGGGTGGAAGGCGGGGGTGAAGAAGGGCACGCCCTGGATGTGATCCCAGTGCAGGTGGGTGAACAGCAGCGTCGCCGCCAGCGGCCGAAAGCCCAGATGCTCGCCCAGCGCCCGCAGCCCGGTGCCGCCATCGAGGATGAGCCGCTGCCCCTCGTGCTCGACCTCAACGCAGGTCGTATTGCCGCCCGTCTGCGCAAACCGCGGCCCGCTGACCGCGATGCTGCCCCGTACGCCCCAGAAAGTGACCTTCATGTTGAGCCTCCCGCTGCGCGTCCCCCATCGGACGCTCGGGAGGCCTTTGAGCAAGCCGCGGGCCAGACCTACGGGCAAGCCACAATGCCGGCTGCACGCCAACAGGCTCGCCATGTGCCCCAAGATGGGGCAGCAGGGTGATCCAGAATGGATCAGGCCGCGGCGGTCACGTACTCGGCGAGCAGCGCCCGGGTATCGGTCTCTCCGGGCAGCAACGCGATGCCCAGCGAGGCCTCGCGCCCGCGCACACGGCGCACGACCTCGCCTTTGAGCAAGCAGAGCCGGAAGCCGCCCTCATGCGGCAACGGCAGGAAGACCTTGACCGGCTTGCCTGGCCGCAGCCGCGCCCCGCTGTGAAGCTGCAGGCCCTCGCGCGACAGGTTGACGACCTCTTCGGCGCGGCAGCGGCCATCGTAGGTCAGATAAGCGCGCCCGGCGAAGGGCACCCGGGCATGAACGCGACGTTCCACGGTCATGGACCACCTCCTCAAGTGGTGGCACATTAACCTACATCGACACCGCGCGCAAAAAAGCCGCCCGGGTCACGTCCGGGCCTTCTCCTTCTGCGCCTGCGCCTTCTGGTTGCGCTCATGCTTCTTGAGCGCCCGGCGCCGCGTCAGATGCGAGACCCGGTCGATCATGACCACGCCTTCGAGGTGGTCGATCTCATGCAGAATCGCCCGCGAGCCGAGCCCCTCGCCTTCGATCTCATAGACCTCGCCCGCCGCGTCATACGCGCGGATGCGCACCTTCCGGGGCCGCTCGACCTGAATGAAGACGCCGGGAAACGAGAGGCAGCCCTCTTCGCCGACCATCTTCTCATCGCTCTCCCAGACGACCTCGGGGTTGATCACCACCAGGTTCGGCTTGTCGCGCCCCTCTTCGCCCTCAAAGGCGTAGCGCGACAGGATCAGCAGCCGCAGGTCGAGCCCGACCTGCGTCGCCGCGAGGCCGATGCCATCTCGCTCGGCCATCGTCTCCTCCATGTCGGCCACGAGGCCGCGGAGGCGATCATCAAAAGTTTCAACCTGTTGCGCCCGTTTGCGCAGGAAGGGGTTGGGGTACGGGAGCACTTCGAGTACGGCCATCGGGGTCTCCGCCGGTCAACGACGCGATATTGATACCGCGCGACCCCCCTTGGACGCGACCGTCTCGAAACGTGGTCAGAGCGCTTCGACGGCGGCGATCACCTGCTCGGCATGCCCCTTGACCCGCACCTGCGTCCAGATCTGCCGCACCACGCCCGTCGCGTCGATCAGCACGGTGGTGCGCAGCGGCCCGATCATCGCGCGGCCATACATCTTCTTCTCGCCCCACGCCCCAAAGAGCGCGTGCACCGCGCCGTCGGCGTCGGTCAGCAGCGGAAAATCGAGCCCGTACTTCTCGCGGAAGCCCCGATGCCGCGCCAGGCTGTCGCGGCTGACGCCAAAGACCTCGGCCCCGGCGTCGCGCACGCGGGCCATGCGGTCGCGAAAATCGCACGCCTCGGTGGTGCAGCCCGGCGTGTTGTCCTTCGGGTAGAAATACAGCACCACGGGCCGACCCCGCAGCGCCGAGAGCTGAATCGAGCCGCCCGGCTCGGCCGGCAGCTTGAAATCGGGAGCGGGTTGACCGACTTCGATCGCCATCGCGATCTCCTTGTTTGTCAGATTTCGCGGCGCCGCGCCGCGGTTTGCTGCCAGGCTCCTGACAACGGGGCGCAGTCTCCCAAAGCGTCGTCCGCGGCGTCAATCACCCTGAACACGAGCGCGCGTTGACAGGGCCCGCCCGCCCCGGTGACGATGGCCGCCCCACAGCTTGGAGCAACATGGCCACCGCGCGCTACGCGATCGATCTGCACATGCACAGCACGTT
>JAGQJJ010000266.1 GCA_020430675.1 Myxococcales bacterium | reverse complement strand
CTGGCACGCGCCCAGGCCACACGCCGCGGCGCGCTCTTCGAGCAGCTGGCAGCGGGCGCCGATCTCGATCAGCGCAAAGTCGCGCCACGCGGCGCCGTAGATCGGCTCGATCGCTTGCCGCTCGACCACAAAAAACACCAGGATCGGCGCGTCTTCGGCCCACGGGCGATTCTGCGCGACGTGCATCTCGGGCGTCGGCGCGCGGCCGTCGCCCACCGGCGCGAGGGCGTGGCGGATCGGGTCGTGATAGAAGGCGCCGCCGCTTTGCCCGGCGACCCGCCGCGGCTGGAGGTACAGGTAGGTGCGCACGGCATAGGTCGCGCCCGCCGAGGCGTGCCGATAGCGCAGCGTGCCGCCCAGCTCGACGGGGCACAGCACCGACAGCCATTGGCCGAGCGCCGCCCGCGAGACGGGATCGGCGGCGTAGCTGCGCTGGCTCGTGCGCGCCAGGAAGGCCGCGATGACGGGGTTGAACGCGGGCAGCGGCAGGGCGCGCTCATCGGTCGCGCGCAGGCCCAGCCGGCGCGCCTTGAGGGCGTCGCGCGCCTCGGGCTCGACCAGCATCGGCAGCGCGTCGACGGGCGGCGGCGTGTCGTCGCGGGCATAGAACCGCGCCAGCGCTGCGGGCGTTCCGCGGCTCAGGATCTCGGTCATCGGCGGGCGGGTACCGAACACCTCGTTGAGCCGCACGCCAAGCCGGATCAGGTCGACCGAGTTGGCACCGGCGCGCAGCAGATCGTCGTCGGCGCCGATCGCCAGGCCGGGCATGACCTCAGCGACCGCGGCCAGCACCCGATCGAGCGCCGCCGAGCCCGCCGGGCCGACGCGGGCCGGTTTCGGGCCGTTCGGCGCGCGCGGCGCGGGCAGGGCGCGCCGGTCGACCTTGCCGTTCACATTGAGCGGGATGGCCAGCAGCTCGACCCATGTGCGCGGCACCATGACCGCCGGCAGGCGCGCCGCAAGGGCCGCTTCGAGCGCGGCGCCGTCGAACGGGCCCGGCGCGTCGCTCGCCCGCACCACATACCCCACCAGCCGCCGCCGATGCCGCTCGCCGGGCGCGTCGACCACCGCGTCGCGCACGTCGCGCAGCGCGCGCAGCGCGGCTTCGATCTCGCCCAGCTCGATGCGATAGCCGCCGATCTTCACCTGGCTGTCGCTGCGGCCGAGGAATTCGAGGTGACCCGCGGGCACAAAGCGCCCGAGGTCGCCCGTGCGATACAGGCGCTCGCCGGTCTCGGGGTGCTCGACAAAGCGCGCCGCGGTGCGCTCGGGGTCGCGCCAGTAGCCGTCGGCGAGGCCGGCGCCGCCGATGTAGAGCTCGCCGGGCACCCACTCGGGCGCGGGCTGCATGAACCGATCGAGCACGTACAGGCGCTGCGCGGTCAGCGGGGTGCCATAGGGCACGCTGGGCGCCGCGGGATCGAGCGCGTCGGTCGGGTGGGCGATCGACCAGATCGCCGCCTCGGTGGCGCCGCCCAGGCTGTCGATGCGAGCCTCGGGCCACAGCGCGCGGCCCCGGCCGGGCAGGTCGACGGGCACCCAATCGCCGCTGAGCAGCACCGCGCGCAGCCGACCCGGCACCTCGGTCTGTCGCTCGACGGCTTCGACCAACAGCTCGAACAACGCCGGCACCGAGTTCCACAAGGTGACGCGATGGCGCTCGATCAGGCGCATCCAGCGGTGCACGTCCTGGGCCGCGTCGGGCGACAACATGACCACCGCGCCGCCCACCGAGAGCGGCCCGAAGAGGTCGTAGACCGACAGATCGAAGGCCAGCGACGACACCGACAGCACCCGATCGTCGGGACCGACGCCAAAGCGGCGGTTGATGTCGACGATGGTATTGAGCGTGGCCCGATGGCTCATGACCACGCCCTTCGGCGCGCCCGTCGAGCCCGAGGTGTGAATGATATACGCCCGGTCGCTCGGCGCCTGCGGCGCGGGTCGGCGCGCGGCGGACCGGTCGACGGTGGTCGCGATGTTGATGACGATGACGTCGGCGGGCAGGTCGTCGACCGTGCCGTCGGTCAGCGCGATGCGGGCCCCGCTTGACGCGCAGATGCCGGCCCGGCGCGCCGCAGGCCAGCCCGCGTCGAGCGGCACATAGGCCCCGCCCGCCGCGTGCACGCCCAGCACCGCCATCACCTGCCCGGCCCCGCGCGGCAGGCAGACCACAACCGGCTCGCCGGGGCGCACGTCGTGCTCGGCCAGCGCCTGGCCGATCTGATTGGCCCGGGCGTCGAGCGCGGCGTAGTCGAGGGTCACGTCGGGGCCGATGACCGCGATCCGCTCGGGCGCGGCGTCGACCTGGGCGCAAAAGGCGTCGAACAGGCGGCCCTCCGGTGCCGGCCGGCCGGTGCGCCCGTAGCGTTCGCGGCGGGCGCGCTGCGCGGGCGGCAGCAGCGCAAAACGCGGGGCCTGCCACTCGGTTTCATGCCGCGCCAGGCGCAGCAGCAGATCGGCCCACGCCGCAAAGGCCGACGCCATCATGCCGGGCGGAAACAGGCCTTCCGGCACGTCCCAACTGATCCCCGCGCCGCCGAAGTCGGGCATCACCTGGCAGTCGAGCCAGGCCTGCGGCGTCTGCGTGATCGACCGCCGCGTCTCGCCGAGCCACGCCGTGGTGCCGAGCATGGTCGCTTCGGACTGCCCCGCGAAGCTGGTGAAGATCACCGGAAACTCGCGGCCGTGGCCTGTCTCGCGGGCGTGGGCGCGCAGGCCGGCGAGCGCGCTGCAATCGACATGATCCAGCGCCGCGGCGAGGCGGTCGCGCCAGCCGCGGGCCCGCGCGGCGAATGTGGGCTCGGCGCCGGTCACCTCGACCAGCACCGTGGTCGTGAACTCGCCGATGAGGCGCGTCTTGTCGATGAAGTCGGCCGGCGGGCGGAACAGCGTCAGCGTCAGCGTGAGCGGGTGTTGCCCGCTCCAGGCGGCGAGCACCTCGCCGAACGCGGCGCCCAACGCGACGCTGGGCGAGACGCCATGGGTCCGCGCCCGCTCGATGAGGGCCCGCCAGTCCGCGGGCTCGATGCGGGCCGCGTGGTGTTCGAACCGCATGCCTTGAAGCGTGCTCGGCGCACGGGCGAACGGCAGCTCGGGCGGCGGCGGCAGGCGGTCGATCGTCTCGACCCACCACGCCTCGTGCGCCCGCCACCGGGCGGTCGCGCGCTGGCGTTGGTCGCGCACCACCGCGGCCTGAAAGCCATCGCTCGCGGGCGGCAGCGCCGCGTTCGGGTCGGCATGGAGCGCCGCCCACTCCTCAAGCGCCAGGAACATGCCCGCGCCGTCGATGGGCATCAGGTCGAAGTCGAGGTGCACGACGCAGCGGTCATCGGGCAGTTGGGTCAGCTCGATGGCAAAGCTCGGCCACGCCTGCGGGTCGCCCATGCGCAGGGCAAAGCGCGCCCACGTCTCATCGAGGTGGGCGGCGATGACCGCTTCGCCCGCGGTGCGCAAGTCGTGCACCGGCAGCGTCCATGGCGGCCGCTCGTCGAGAATGCGCTGCCGGCCATCGGCGGTGAGCACCGTGCGCCAGGCCGGGTGGCGGTCGACCACCGCAAGCCAGCTCTGCGCGAGCCGTGCAGGATCGAGCGCCGGCCCCTCCAACTCGAACGCGGCGTGACAGGCCACCCCGCCCACGGCCCACTCGGGGCTGCGACCCGCGAGGTACGCCGCCTGAATATCGGTCAGCGGAAAAGGCGCCCGCGGGTCCACGGCCGGTTCGGGGCGCACGTCCACCGGCGCCACGGGCGTCTGATCGAGCGCCGCTTCGACGATGCCCACCAGATCGGCCAACCGCGTGTCGCCGGTCAGCTTGCCGAGCGACACGTCAACCCCCAATCGCTCGAGCCGGGCGCGCAGACGCAGGGC
Organism: Myxococcales bacterium; assembly: GCA_020430675.1. The sequence goes on along the minus strand of JAGQJJ010000266.1, from coordinate 2,273 downwards.
CAGCATCGAGTCGAAGCCCAGGTTCACCAGCGGCGTCGCGGCGTTGGGCGGGGCGGCAAGGCCGAGCAGGTCGGTCAGCAGCGCTTCGAGGTGGCGGCGCACCGCGGCCGGGCGATCCCTGCGCGGCAGATCGCTCAGGCGTGCCGTCGCCGATTTGGGACCGGCGGCGGTGATCGCCGCGCGCCATGGCGGCAGCGGCGCCGAGGCCAGTGAGGGCGGAAAGATCGCCTCCCAATCGGGCGTGACCCCCGCGACGTACAGCGCGCCGACCGCTTCGGCCAGCGTCTGCAAGCCCGAGCGGCCGCGGCGCATGGTGGGCACGACATGGCCGCCGCCGCGATTGGCCAGCGCGTCGATGAAATAGCGCGACAAGACGGCGTGCGGCGCCAGCTCGACAAAGACCCGCACGCCATCATCCAGCAACGTCTCCACGAGGTCGCCCAGACGGATGGGCAGCGCGAGATGATCCCGCCAGAAGGTCGGCAGGAACTCGGTCTGCCATGTGCCGGTCAGCGAGTTGGCGATCGGCACCCGTGGCGGGTGCCAGGGCACGTCGGCGGTCGCCGCCCCGAGCGCGGCCGCAGCAGGCGCGATCAGCGGCGAGTGCATCGGCTCGCAGATGCCCAGGTCGCGCACCGCGCAGCCCGCCGCGATCAGCCGGGCCTCCACCGCTTCGACCGCTGCCCGATCGCCCGACAGGGCCCACGACCGCGGGCTGCTCTGCCCCGCCATGCAGGCCCCGTCGATGCCCGCCAGTGCTGCCTGCAGCGTCGCGGCGTCGGCGTCGGTGATCGACATGCGGCCCGGGGGCGCCTCGCGCAGCGCACGGGCCCGCTCGGCGGTGACCCGGGCGGCCGAGCGCAGGTCGTAGACGCTGGCGGCGTACATCGCGAGCGTGTCCCCCGCGCTATGACCCGCGACCACATCCGGGGCGATGCCCCGCGCCCGCAGCGCCGCCAAGAGCCCGATCTGCACGGCCCCGATCAAGGGCTGCACCGTCCAGGCCCGGCCCCAGGTCTCGGCGTCGGTGCGCTCGAGCGCCGCCACGACGTCGGGGCCACCGAAGTGGCGCATGAGGCCAGCGAAGGCGAGGAAGGCTTCCCGAAAGGCCGCATCGCGGGCCAGCAGCTCGCGGCCCATGCCGGGCCAGTGCCCGCCGTGCCCGGCGAAGACAAACGCCACGCGGGGCGGCGCGACCGGTCCGCCCACCCGCACGGCCGCGGGCTCGCGGCCCTCGGCGAAGGCCACAAGCTGCGCGGCGAGCGCGGGACCATGCTCGCCGGTCACCGCCAGGCGATGCGCGTGATGCACCGGCGCTCGGGCCAACGCCGCGGCGATCGGGCGTGGATCCTCAACATCGCGCAGCAGCGCGGCGAGCCCGGCGGCGCGCGTCGCCAGGGCCTCGGCGTCGGCCGCCGAGACGACCAGCGGCACCGGGCCATGCGCGGGCGTCAGCGCCTCGTCGGTCGCACCCCGGTTGTCTTTGGCGTCGTGCATTCGCTCCTCGTTGTGGTCGCTCGCGCGCGCCTTTTGGGCCGCGGGCCATCGGCCCCGACCGAGCCCGCGGACGCGGGCGCCCGATCGGGTGGCAACCCTGGTGCGCCAGACCCTTCGCGCCCCTGCGCAATGGTGGATCATGGATGCGCCCAGCGGTCGGCGTCAACCGATGGCGGCCCGGTCTGCCCGGGCCCCAGATCTGACAAAGTGCCGACCCATGTTGCCTTCACGGCACGCCACACACGCAGCGCCAGGGGGGACCGCGCTCGAGGCCATCGCCCGGCGGCTTGAGGCGATCCACGCCGAGGCCGGGCCGGTGCTGCTCGACTTCGACGCCCCGGCGCAGGCGCTCTACCGGTTCACCGAAAACGCGCGAATCCCCCTCGACAATACCGAGGTCGAGCGCCAGATCCGCATCGTCGCGCTCGACCGCAACAACTCGCTCTTCGCTGGCTCGCACCAAGGCGCCCGCCGAGCGGCCGTCATGTACACCATCATCTGCACCTGCCACCTCGCTGGCGTCGACCCGCAGACCTACATCGCCGACGTGCTCGTAAGGCTCTCCCGCGAGTGGCCCGCCGCGAAGATGGAAGAGCGACTGCCGCACCGCTGGGCTCAACAGCACGCCGCCTGACGCCCACCCGAGCGCTGCTCGCCGCCCGGGTCCAGGCCCTGAGCGCCCGCTGGGGTTCGCCGAGCGCTTACAACGGGTCAACTCCAGCTTCGTGGGGGGCCGACAAGCCGGACGCGCTCGCTGCGCAATGCTCGCGAACTTG
>JAGQJJ010000265.1 GCA_020430675.1 Myxococcales bacterium | reverse complement strand
CCGACCTCGTCGAGCACGCGCCGGGCGAGATGGGACTTGCCGCTGCGGGAGTCGCCGTGAATCGCGTAGATCAGCGGGGCGAAGTCGCCGCCGGCCAACAGGAAGTTGACGCCTTTCTGCAACTCCCGCTCGCGGTCGACGAAAAGGTTGGCGGCGAGCGGATCGCCCATCGGCGGGGGCGTATGGTTGAAAAGGCGTTGGATGCGCTTGGCCATGGCCTCGTGGACCTCCTCGTCGGCCCAGAGCATGCCACGGCGGGGGCCGCGCGCAAAGCTGGGGCGTGATGCCACGCCCGGCCGGCTCAAGCGATGCGCGTCGCGGCGAGCAGCGCGGCGGGGTCGCCGGTGTAGATCTCGCGCAGCCGGTCGGCGGGGCTGCGGCCTTCGGGTACGTCGCGGTCGAGCACGTCGAGCAGGTGGGTGGCGCCGGGTTCGCGGCGGTTGAGGCCGGCGCGGGCGAGCTTGAGCAGCTCGACACCCCAGGCGCTCAGCGGGCGGCCGCGCAGCCTGGCGTCGAGGCCCTCGGTCGGCACCGCGTGGCGCAGCGTCCACCAGTCGTCGTAGGTGACCGCGTCGAACAGCGCGAGGCCGGCGTTGAGCGCGGCTTCGTCGTAGAGCAGGCCGGTGGTGAAGGCGGGCAGCGCGAGCACGTGGTCCCGGTCGCCCATGTCGGCGGCGCGCACTTCGAGGTATTGCTTGAGCCGCACGTCGGGGAACAGCGCCGACAGGTGCACCGCGAAGTCGCCGAGGCGGGCGTAGTAGTCGCCGAAGCCCTGGGCCATGAAGGTGCGGAAGGTCAGGCCGCCGCAGTCGAGGTACTGGCCCTCGCGCCGCAGGAAGGGCATGGGCACATCGACCGCCCAGTTGACGTAGTCGATGAAGCGCCCGCCCGGGGCCAGGAAGCTCGGCGGGAAGCGCCAGCGGTCGGGGTCGGTGTCTTCCCAGATGCGCCCGCGGAAGGTCTTCTCGGGCACCAGCCGGCCCTCGACGACGGGCGAGTTGGCAAACGCGGCGAGCACGAAGGGCTGCACGTAGAGCGCGAGGCGCAGCTTGCGGAAGGCGTCGGTCTCGTCGGCGAAGTCGAGGTTCGCCTGCACCGTGCACGTCTGCCGCATCATGTGCAGGCCCATCTTGCCGTGCGTCATCAGGTGGGCGCACAGCCGGTCATAGCGCTGCTTGGGCATCTTGGGCATCGCCGTCGGCGGCCCGATCGGCGCGAGGCCCAGGCCGCTCCACTCGATGCCGAGCGGCGCCGAGTACTTCTGAATCTCGGCGAAATGCGCGTCCAGCTCGCCTTCGGTCTCGGCCAGCGTGCGCAGCGGCGCGCCGCTCAGCTCAAGCTGCCCGCCGGGTTCGAGCGTCACCGTCGCCCCGTCGCGGGCGAGCGCAATGATGGCGCCGGCCTCGCGGGTCACCTCCCACCCGCCGTCGCGCGCCATCGCTTCGAGCAGCGGGCCGATGCCGGCCGGGTCGAAATAGTCGGGGTAGGCGCCGCGCTTGGGCCACCAGCCAATCTTCTCGTGCTCGGTGCCGACCACCCATTTTTCGCGGGGTTTGCCGCCCGCCGCGATGTAGTCGACGAGCTGGTCGAGGTCGGTGAGGCGGGTCTGGTCGTCGTGGATGTTGGTGCTCAAGGGCGCCTTCCAGTCGCGCGAGAGGCGCACACCCTACTGACGCCCCCCTGGGGTGTCCATGAGATCCGCAGGGCATTCCGCGCTTCTCTCACGCGCGGCGGTTGGACGCCCTGATCGCGGGCGAGGTTGCTCGCCGCCTCGCCTGGAAGCGTCAATTGTTGCGACCCATGGCCTGACGATCGCGCGCCTCGTCGGCGGGGCCCTCGCGGTGGTCATGACCATGCGCGCCAGCGGCTCGCCGCGGATGCAAGCGCCTGCAACGAAGAGCGGACCGACGGTCGTGCTATGACTCCGTGGCGATCATCGGCGGCTGGCAGAGGCGGCCGTTGACAACACCGGGCCGCCGAGCGCGGCGCCGGGGCTCGGCCAGCGCGCTGGCCATTTCACGCCCGCAAAGCAGAGCCACCCATGCGGTGGTGCCCTGGAGCCTTGCCATGCAGATCAAAACGCGCACGCTCGCTCTCGCCGTCTTGTTCCTGTCGAGCGCCTCGGAGGCGTCGGCCGAGTCCTGGGTGCTGACCGATTGGGCGCCCGACCGGACCGAGTGGGCGCTCGATGTCCGCGTGGGGGCCGCTGCCTCGTCGGGTGAGTCACATTTCAACGCGCCGCCCGATGGCGACGATCAGGACTGGAGCGCGTCCTGGCTGGCGCGCGCCGCAGACGAGGCGCCGTCGATCCGAGCGGTTTGTCGGGTGCGCCATGAGGTGATCGGCGCCTGGACGCTGTTCATGGCCGATGGTTCGGTCATCGAGACGGCCGCTTTTGGCGAGTCGCCCTGCAATCAAGCGCCGCGTTGGATGGTGCCCGCTGACCGGCGCTCGACCCGATGACGCCAGCGACGGGCGCCGGTCGGTTGTTGGCGCCCGGCCCGTCGTGCGCGGTCAGCGGTTGATGAGGCGCACCTGACGGGTGACCTCTGCCATCCGGCCCGCCTCGTCGCGAAGCATCAGGTGAAAGATGGCCGCGGCGCCGTCGTACGCCGAGAAGGCGGCGCGGCCATCGGCGGGGTCCGGCACGGGCATGGCCAGCTCGGTGACTTCGAGCCATCCGTCGGGGCCCTCGGCCAGCAGCAGGGGGCCGGGCACCAGCCAGCCGATCGGCTCGTCGTCCACGCGCAACTCGCCCGAGACCTCGACCCGCAGGTCAAGCCCCTCGGCGCGCAGGCCGGGCATGATCCAGGTGCCCCCCTGAATGCCATCGACCAGCCGAAGAGGGTCGCCGTCGGTCAGCGGGTAGAAGACCGCTTTGTCGAAGTAGCCCACCTCAAGGGCGCCCGACTCGCTCATGAGCGAGGGGTCGGCGCCCTCCGGTCCACAGCCGCACAGGGCGAGCAAGGCCAGCCCCACCCACGCGCGGGTGGCCATGCGCCATCGGGATGACTCGTCGCGTTGGCGACTTGGGGTATGCATGAGACCTCCCGGCTCAGGGGTCGAAGTTGAAGAAGGCGGGGTTGTCGGCGAAGACGCTCAGCCGAGCGCGATGAATGCGCCCGACCGCCTCGGGGAGGGTGTCGATGGCCAACAGATACCATCGGCCCTGGGCGGTGCCGGCTTGCACGAGGGGTTCGGTGAACCAGGCGCAGCAGTCATTCCAGAACAGGGGGTCGGACCCCACGCGGTCGGCGAGGGCCGCCTCGCGCAAGGCGCCGCAGGCTTCGATGATGCCCGGCTCGGGCGCGCGCTGGCCACGACTCACCAGGACGATGTCGACCGCGTCCTCCCATTCCTCTTCGCGCAGCGCGCCGCGCAGCTCGCTGCGCACGCTGTACTCGTTGCAGAAGGTGTCGCTCATGCTGGCCGCCTCCAGGCTGCCGCCCGAGCGCAGCAGCAGCGGGTCTCCCTGCGGGGTCAGCAGATAGAGATCGACGTCCGCTGGCGAGGCGTGCTCCCAATCGATGCCAATCTGCAACGCGCGTCCGTCGAGCGGCTCAGGCACGTCGAGCGGGACATAGGCGCAGGAGGCGTCGGCGCGGAGAGCGGCGACGTCGTCGAGGCAGCGGGCGAGCAGCGCGCCTTCGGGCAGAGAGAACGGATCCTCCGGTCCGTCAGGGATGGGCCACCCGGTGTTGGCGTTCGCTTCATGGACCACGACCCGCAACGCAAAGTCGGCGGTGATCTGCTCGCCCAGCAGCGCGGTGGCCTGCACGGTGATCGGGAAGACGCCGCCCTCCCGAGCGCGACCAGCCAGCTTGCCGTCGAGGCCCAGATTGACCCCCAAGGGCAGCCGACCTTCGATGAGCTGCCAGATCACCTGCACATCGCCGCCGGGCGCTCCCGCCGTGCGCAGTTGGTGGTCGTAGCCGTTCCCCAGGGAGGCCGCTGGCAGGTCGTGGTCGAGGATGCGATAGGCTTCGCGTACACCCAGCCCGAAGCGGCGCAACGTCATGCGACCGGCGCCGGCATTGGTGACCCGCAGCCGCCACTCCCGCTCGCCGGGTTCAAGGCCCGGCGGCACGACCACCGGGGTGTCGGCGACCAGATCGAGGCCAAACCAGCCGTAGAGGCGATGGCCGGGCGGGCCGAAGGCGGCGATCAGCGGCAGACAGCGGTCGTCGACACACAGCCGCAATTGCACGTCTTCGAGGCGATCGGCGTCGAGATCCAGCCCCACGAAGAGGCGTTCGCCGGCGGACAGGATCGCATCGACCGGGAAGTCGACCTCGGAGTGGGGGTCGAGGATGCCATTGAGGATGACGGCCGGATACAGGCGATGGAAGGTGGGGGTGCTGACATTGCGTCGCGCGCGTTCATCCTGTGCCGCGTCGTAGACCTCGATCTCGATCGCCGATGTCGCCGACAGATCATCCACCTGCCCTTCGATGCGGCACCCATTGAGCGCCAGGCCGGGGGCGAGCGAACCGCGAACGAGGTGACACTGCACGGGCCCGCTGAAGCCGAGATACTCAATGTTGGCGCCGAACCGTTCACCGACCACGGCGGGGCTCAGCTCGCCCGTGATCACCGCCGGTGTCTGCATCCAGCCCATCTCGAAGAGCAGCGCGTGTCCCACCTGGCCGACGCCCATGTCGCGGACGGTGAGCGTCCAGTCCCCGGCCAGTGGCTTGCCGAGCAACGGCGTGACGCGGGGGTCGTCACCCAGGACGAAGTCATGCACATCGCGAGTCTGGCCATCGCACTCGCGGTCGCGCAACATCACCCGCGTCCCATCAGGTCCCGTCAGCGAGACGCGGAGCTGGCATGGGTTCGGGTGCATGATCTGATAGCGAAACATGCCGCCGCTGAAGTGACCATTGATCGGCGGGCGCACCACCAATGTCGCCTCTCCCAAGTCGGGGATGGCCCGCGGCGCGAGCGCATTGGCCAGGCCGTTGAGGTTTGGGAAGCGCACCTCGGCCAACCGACTCTGGCCGCTGCCGTCGCGCAGCACCACCGGGATCGTCAGCATGCCGGGGTCGCGCGCGGTGCCGCCGATGCCCCCTTCGATGGCGCCGAAGTCGGGGAAGTCCACGGGCTCTCCGCGGGTCTGCCCGTCGCTGTTGACAAACTCGAACCGGACCTCGCAGGGCTGATTGGCGATGCAGTACTGCACCCGCGGGGGCACGACGCCCAGGGGTTGGCCGACGGCCACCTCGATCGCCTGCGCGGTCCACTCCGTGTCCGGGGCCGCTCGGACCTCAACCGACCAGCGGCCGCTCAGCTCGGCTCTCATCATCTCGGCGCTGAGATCGGCGCACCATCGTTGCTCGTTGCCCCGCCGCCAATGGGTCGCCGAAGCGCGCGCCATCCGCCCGTCCGGCGCGGTGAGCTGCACGTCGGGCCACGCGGGGGGCGGCTCGGGGGTCGCCACGCAGACCAGCGCCATCGACGTCTCGCCTTCGTCTTCCACCGCAAAGCCAAGCCGCGTCGCCCGCGCCGCATGAAGAAGATGCGGCCCGGGAAACGATTGGAGGACGCGCGGGCGCCAGACCGTCAGATGTCCGGTGGCCGGCTCTTCACCGTCGCGGGCGGTGTACGACACCCAGTGCACCTGGTCTGGATCGACGTCCGCGACCGCGAGCGTGTCGTCGCGCACGACGGTGGTCAGCGCGGCGTCGACGCCCAGGGTGACCCGCGGCTCCAGCGCGCCCGGCGTCGGGGTGAACGGCAGCAGCCGTTCGTCAGCGCCGGTCAGGACGAGCTCGGGGTGTTGCAGGGCGAAGCGATTGTCGATGGTGAGCTCAAGTTGACGGCCAGGGGCCTCGTTGGCGAGGCAATCGCCGCTGAACGTGGCCAACCACTCGCCGGCGGCCGACGGTTGCGGGCCGTCGGCCAGATCGAGCACCCACGCGCCCTCGGCCAGCTCGGGGGCCGGCCGCATGGCGCGCTCATCCTGCGCGGGCGGGATCACCGTCACGGTGAGCCCCCGGCAGGCCTGCCAGGCCGGGGGCAGGATGATCCAGGGGCCGCGGGTCGGCCGCGCATCATCTTCCACCTGGAATCGAGCCTCCAAACGCGGTGGGCCACCGAGACCCCTTGGGATGCTGGTCTCGGCGGCGAAGGATCGGACCCCGCCGA
>JAGQJJ010000264.1 GCA_020430675.1 Myxococcales bacterium | reverse complement strand
CCTCGCCTTCCCCTTCGCCCCCGCCGTCGACCATCGCCGGGCCGGCATCATTGGCGCTCGCTCCACCGCCGACGGGCACGCAACCCGCCGTCACCAGCATTGCAATCACCAGAACAGGCAACAGTCGATCGATCATCTGACATCTCCCCGGGGGCCGAAGCCCCGAACAAACGAACATCACCGAACACCACGAAGCGCCGGGTTGCGTCAAGCCGCACCGACCGATCGCCGCCACCCAGGCGAGGCGCGCCGGCTCGCGTGCGCCAGCGTGAGGCGGCGTGATATACCTCGCCGCGTGACCCCCATCGCCTGCGAGGCGCCGTGAAGCGGACCGCCGCCGAGATCGAGACCCTCATCCGCCAGGGCGTGCCCGAGGCCGATGAGCACGGTCTGCACGTCGAAGCGGTGACGTCGCGCGGCGCCCGGGTGCGCTACCCGTTCAAGCAGAGCATGGTGCGCCCCGGCGGCACCGTCGCCGGCCCGGCGTTGATGGGGCTCGCCGACGCCGCGATGTACGCCGCGGTGCTCGGCCACGTCGACGAAGCCTTCGGCGCGGTCACCGCGCACCTGGCGATTCACTTCCTGCGCCGGCCCAAGCCGGTCGATGTGGTGGCCGAGTCCGAGCTGGTCCGCCTGGGCCGCCGGCTGGCCGTGCTCGAAGTGCGCCTCTACTCGGCTGGGGAGTCCGAGCCGGTGGCGCTGGTGACGGGCAGCTACGCGCTGCCGGGGGAGACGGTGGATGCGTGAAGATCCGTTCGAGGGCCGCCTCGCGCTGGTGACCGGCGCGGCGAGCGGCATCGGCGCGGCCATGTGCAACGCGCTGGCCGCCCGCGGCGCGCGGCTGGTCATCTGCGACGTCGACGCCCGCAAGCTGGCGGTGCGCCAGGGCGCGCTGGGCGGTGCCGTGGTGATGGCCGAGACGATCGATGTCGGCGACCGCGAGCAGATGGCGGCCCTGGCCGAGAAGGTGCACGCAAAGCTCGGCCCGCTCGACCTGCTCTTCAACAACGCCGGCGTCGCCGTCGGCGGCGACCTGCTGACCACCCCGCTCGAAGACTGGGACTGGATGCTGCGCGCCAACCTCTGGGGCGTCATCTATGGCTGCCACTTCTTCGGCCCGGCCATGCGCGCCGCGCCGGGCAAGGCGCATATCATCAACACCGCCTCGGCCGCAGGCCTCGCCGGCGCGCCGCTGATGGGCGCCTACTGCGCCAGCAAATGCGCGGTGGTCGGCTACTCCGAGTCGCTGCGCGATGAGTCCGATCCCACGCAGCTCGGCGTGCATGTCGTCTGCCCCGGCTTTCTGCCCACCCAGATCGCCGCCTCGGGCCGCTTCAGCTCCGATCGCAGCCGCAAGGCCGCCGACAAGCTGCTCAACCGACCCAACCGCGGTCCATCGGACGTGGCCCTGGCCACCCTGCGCGCCATCGAGCGCGACCGCTTCCTGGTGCTGGTCTACCCCGAAGCCTGGATGCAGCTCGCGCGGCGCGTCATGCCCGGCGGCCTCGCCCGCACGGTGCGCGTGGTCACCGCCCAGCTCACCGGCCCGCGTGGGGCTGAGGGCCAGGGATGAGACCCCTCAGCGTCGCGGCGCTCGCGTTGGCCGCCGGCCTCTGCGCCTGCGACACGCTCGATGACTTGAACGATCCCGTCAATACCGACCACCCGCTGGCGCCCACGGTCGACTGCCCGCTGACCCCGGCCACCGACCTGCAGGCCGCCGAAGCCGCGGTCACTCGCCTGATCACCTGCCGCGGCAGCCGACCCGGCCCCGAAGACATCGACTGCGGCCCCGGCATGCGCTGGCTCGCGCCCGACCATCGCCCCGGCGATCCGGGCCCGTGGCGCATCGGTGAAGATGGCATCCGCTGCGATGCCATCCTCGGCGGCCCCAACGCGGCGGCGGCCATCTACTTCTTCCCGCTCGGCCCGCGCACGCTGCCGCCGGTGCCCGGCGCGCCCGGCGAGCCGCGCGTGCTGGCCTGCGACCTGGGCTGCCCGCTGCGCGACGGCGAGTCCACGGTGCGCAATCCGGTCGACGCCGCCGCGCTCTTCGATCGCCAGATCGCCGCGCTGAGCCTCGATCCGGCGGCGTTCCAGACCGATTGCTGGGGCCCCGCCGAGCAGCGCTGGCCGCCCGAGATGTGGCAGCGCACCGAGCGCGGCACCTTCATCGGCGAGCGCCAGGTCTTCTGCCGCGTGCACGACCGCGACACCCAGCAGACCGCCCTGGCCCGCTTCTATGTCGGCCCGATCACCACCGACGACGTGCCGGTGTTCACGCCCTGAGAGACAACGCATGGATTGGCGGATGTTTGCGACGGTGTTTGGCACCGTCTTCCTCGCCGAGCTGGGCGACAAGACCCAGCTCGCGACCATGGTCTTCGCCGCGCGCACGCCCGGCGGCCGCTGGACGGTCTTCGCCGCCGCCGCCGCCGCGCTGGTGCTCTCGACCGCGCTCGGCGTGCTCGCCGGTGGCATCGTCAACAAGCTGGTCGACCCGCGTTGGCTCACCCGCGCGGCCGGCGCCGCTTTTGTGCTGCTCGGGGCCTGGATGCTCTGGCGGTCATGACACCTCGTCGGCGGCCCGCAGCCCCGAGGCCCAGGCCCCCTGCGCGCTCGATGGGTTGTCGACCGAGGTCGCCTCGCCCGCGAAGTGCAGCCGGCCATGCTCGATGGCCGCCATCGCCACCCGGTCTTCGCGGCAGGCGCCGACGCCCAGTGACGAGTAGGCGCCGCGCGAGAAGGCATCCTGCCCCCAGCGCGAGACCAAGGCATCGGATGGCACCGGGATGTCATCACCAAAGATGACCCGCAGCGCCTGCATGGCATCGGCAACGATGGCATCATCGGTCATGGCTTCATATGCCTCGGCCACGGTGCCCGCGTTCAGCGCCAGCAGAACCGGCGTGCCCTCCAGGCCCGGCACCGCCGACAGGTCGAGCCACTCCTCAAAGCGCCCGTCGCCGCCGCGATAACCGATGAAGACGTCATCGCCGGCCTCATGCCAGAAGGCTTCGTCGAAGCGCAGCCAGACCTTCTGCAACAGCCCGGAATGCAGGCGACCGATGGCGCGCAGCTTGGCGCTCGACAGCACCGGGCTGAACTCGACGACGCCGGCCTGCAACACCCCGTGCGGCAGCGTGATGATCGCCCGATCTGCCAGGAAGACCTCGCCGTTGGCGGTGATCTCGACCCCGCCATCGAGCACCTCGACCGCGGTCACCACCTGACCCAAGCGCACATCAAGGCCGGCGGCGAGCGACTCGGCGAGCCGGCTGTAACCCGCCGGGATGATGGCATCGTCACCCTCATACTCGACGCCCTCGTCGAAGCATTGCGCCGACAGCGCATCGGCCGAGGCGCCAAACTCGCACTCGACCTCGACGTTGAGCGCATAGCGCATGATCTCGGCCTCGGTCGCGCTGGCGCCGGATCGCCGCAGCGCCTCGTCGAAGACTTCGCGCAGCGAGCGATCGGGCCCCGCTTCGGCCAGCGCTTCGATGGCTTCGAGCAAGGCCGTCAGGCGGTCCTCATAGTCATCGTCGACCTCGCGACCGCTGCGATCGTAGTCGGTGCGCGCATCATAGTCGGTGACCACGCGCCGCAGGCCCAGATCGTCCACCAGCGCGACCAGTGGGTTGCTGTCGATGCCATGCAGCCACGAGGCGCCCATGTCATAGGTCATGCCATCGCGCGTCACGCTGTGCAGCCGGCCGCCGATGCGATCGCGCGCTTCGAGCACCACCACCCGCTCAACGCCGCGCGCGATGAGGCGCTGCGCCGCGGCGAGGCCGGCGATGCCCGCGCCGACCACGATCACCGAGCGCGTCTCGCCCACCGGCTTTGCACCTGCGCTGGCCGCGCGCGGGCCACCCGAGCAGCCGGCGAGCGCCGGCGCCGCCAACGCCGCCGCCAGCGCCCGCAGCAGGCCGCGGCGGGTCCAGCCGGATCTCATCGGAGCGCTTCGTTCGGAATGCAATAGCCAAAGTCCTCGGACAGCCCGCGATCGGCATGTCGCCGGCAGGTACGCCCGGCGTTGCAGTTGTTCTCTGAGACGCGGCAGATGGCCAGACACCCGAGGCCCCGGCCGACCGACAGGGTGTTCTGGCAGGTCAGGCCGGGCGCGCAGCGGTTGTTGGCGTCGCCGCAGGTGCCGCCCTCGGGCACCGCGCCCGCGAGCAGGCAATGCGTGCCCACCTCATGCCGCATGGCATCCTCCAGGACGCCGCACGAGGTGCCAGGCATGCAGGTGTCATTGGCAAACGGATCGCACCCCTCGATGCAATTGCCGACGCCAGGCACGGCGGCGAAGAGCGGGCAGACCTCGCCAGGTCCGCAGTCCGCAGCGGTGGTGCAAAGGGGTCGGCAACGCCGCGTTGCGTTCGACGCCCGTCCGGTCAAGGTGCAGAACAGCCCCTGGGCGCAGGTGTCGCCGCCCATCGCGTCGCGCACGCACTCCGCGTCGAGCGGCAGGCCATCGGGGGTCGGGGGGTTGCAGGCCAGCGAGAGCCCGTTGTTCGACACCAGCGTACAGCGTCGACCGTCATCGCAAGTGCCAGCCAGGGGGTCGCAGAGCAACGGGCTCGGGTCGCTCACCGGCGCGGCGTCGACCACCCGGCCCGTGGGCGCCTCGCCCTCGGCGGGCACCGCGGCGCGGGCCAGCACGCCGACGGTGGTCGCGACCGCCGACCGCGCAAACGCGGCGTCGATCGTCTCGAAGTCATCATCGCCCAGCGCGCAATGGTAGTAGGGGTTTCTAAACTCGGCGGTGTCGGTCAGCATGATCGCCGGGAAGCCTTCGGCCCAGAACGCCGCGTGGTCCGAGCGCCGGAAGTTGCTGGTGAGATCGGCCGTGCGCAGCAGCTCATCAAAGCGCACGCCGATCAGTGGCAGCTCGGCGGCCGTCGCCGACGCGGTCAGGTACTCGAACATCTCGGGCGTGTCATCGGCGATGTGGAACAGGAAGTCGCCGCGATTTTCGCGCGCGGTGACCGCAGCGGCGACGTCCGGAAACGCCAGATCCACCCCGTTGGGCAGGCGCTGGCTGTTCGGCGTGTTGTCGGTATAGCCGATCATCTCCAGAACCAGCACGCCGCGCAGGTCATCGCCCCGCATCCGCGCGCGCGCCGCATAGTCCACCGAGCCCTTGAGGCCGTACTCCTCTTCGTCGAAGCAGACGAAGACCAGCGTGCGCTCGTACCGCCGCCCGCCGAGCGCGCGCGCCGCCTCGAGCACGCCCGCGGTGCCGCTGGCGTTGTCATCGGCGCCGTTGCAGCCATAGGGCGAGTCATAATGCGCACCGACCAGGATCTGCTCGGCCGCCCGCGTCGTGCCCGGCAGCACGCCGATGACATTGACCCCGCCGTCGACCAAGGGCTGCCGCGTGACCTCCAGGCCCGCGGCGAGGAAGACATCGGCGCAGCGATCCTGCGCCGCCTGCCAGTTGGCCCCGTCGGGCGAGGTGCGCGAGCCCTGGCTGAGAAAGCGGATGTCTTCGGCGATGCGATCCTGGTCGACCGAGGCGACCAACCCATTGATGATCTCTTCGGTCGAGACCTCGCCATCGGCGCCCTGGTCCACCGCACCGCCTTCATCGGGCGCGGCGCCCTCGTCATGCTGCGCCGCCGCGTCGACCGCGGTCTCTTCTTCATCGTCGCAGCCCACGGCCAGGCAGAGCCCACCGGCCAGCAACGACGCCCAAAGCAATCGAAGCGCGTTCATGATTCCCCCCAATCATGGTCTGCGCGCATCGTCCTACGCTTGGTGTCGTGACGCTACGGCAATCTCGCGCCGACGGTCAGCGCGTGCGCTCGATGGTGAGGGTGTAGTTCATGCAGCCGGTCGCCGCCCGGGCCTCGGCGTCGCCTTCGCACCAGTCCAGTCGAGCCACCGCGTCGACCGCGCACTGCAACGAGGCCAGCGTGTTGACACCTCGCAAGACGCCCACAAAGAGCCGCAACAAGCCACCATTGCAGCTCGGCAGCCGCATGTCCCCAAGGCGGTTGATCGCGGATTCGGCGTCACAATCGGTCGTGGTGAAGCAAGCCGCCGCACCGCCCGTGATCACGCAGGCTCCACCGTCGACGTCGTCAATCACGCCCCCTGCGCATTCGAAGACGGCCACGACGTGGGTCCAGTAGACCGCGCACTCATCCTGTTCCGGTGGCC
>JAGQJJ010000263.1 GCA_020430675.1 Myxococcales bacterium | reverse complement strand
GCCGCCGAGCGCTCGGCGTGCAAACGGCGCCAGCGTGAACAACAGCGCTGCTGACAAACCGAGGCCGGCCCAGGCCAGGCCCGGCAGGCCGTGCCGCCCGGCGTTGACCGCCAGACCGGCCAGCCCCAATGCCAGGTTGAGCACGTCGGGTATGCGGCGCGCGCGCAGATCGAAGACCGCCGCCGCGAGCATTCCGCCGGCCAGCACGATCAGCATGGGCAGGGGAGGCGGCGCGATGTCAGTTGCCGCCCAGCGCCGCCGCGATGCGGCGGAAGAGGTTGACCAGCTCCTCGCGGAAGAAGACCAGCGCGCCGATGAGCGAGACGCCCACGATGGCGGCGATGATGGCGTATTCCACGGCGGTCGCCGCCCGGTCGTCGTGGCGCAGGCGGCGGATCAGGTCGCGCATCGATGCCTCCTGGGGCGTGGCAGCCCGGCCCGCCCATGACTTGCTGCTGCCACCATAGCCAAGCGCGCGTCCGCCGCCAACCGTCCCGGTCAACCCCGGTGTTGCGCCCGGACGGCAGCCTCGCTATCAATGGCGGTCGAATTTTGCGGGAGCGTTTCATGAGCGTGCTCAAATACGCGGTGCCCAACGGTTTCACCGCCCTGTCGATGCTGTTCGGGCTGGCCTCGGTGGCCATGGCGGCCCAGGGCAACTTCGAGCTGGCGGCGTGGATGATCTTGTGGGGCGTGCTGCTCGACAAGCTCGATGGCACCGCCGCCCGCCTGCTCAACGCCACCTCGGGCTTCGGCGTGCAGTTCGACTCGTTCGCCGACTTCGTGATCTTCGGCATCGCCCCAGGCTTCTTCTTCTACTTCCGCCTGGGCAACGTCGAGCCCTTCACCGACTCGACCGGCCAGGTGGCGTTGCTCGGTGCCATCGGCTTCTTTGTGGTGGCCAGCTCGGCGCGGCTCGCGCGCTTCAATATCTCGGAGCCGCCGGCCGCTGATCGCTTCTTCTACGGTGTGCCCACCACCTTCTGCGGCGGCCTGCTCGCGCTGTGCTACCTGACCTGGAGCAAATACGAGCTCTCGCCCTCGCTGCTGCCGGGCTTTGTGCCGTTGATGGTCGTCGCCGGCCTCGCCATGGTCAGCAACCTGCGGCTGCCCAAGGTCAAGAGCCGCAAGAACATGGCCCTGCAGCTCTTTCAGATCGGCAACATCCTCGCCGCCTACGTGCTCGGCGCGCTGCGCATGATGCCCGAGTATCTGCTCGGGCTGAGCGTGCTCTACATCAGCGTGGGGCTGGTCTGGGGGGCGCTCTACCCGCCGCCCGAGCTGCTCGAAGCTCGGCGGCAGACGGCCTGAGCGAGCGGAATCAGCGGAGGCGGAACTCGGCCCGGCGATTGCGGGCGAAGGCGGCTTCGGTCTCGCCGAAGTCGAGCGGCTGCTCTTCGCCGTAGCTCATGATGCTGAGCCGGCCGCCCTCGATCCCCAATCCGATCAGGTATTTGCGTGCAACCTGCGCCCGCTTCTCGCCCAGGGCCAGGTTGTACTCGGTGCTGCCGCGGCTGTCGCAGTGGCCCTCGATGATGACCGGCTTGCCCGGGTTCTTGCGCAGCCAATCGGCGTTCTTGCCCATGGTGACCTTGGCCTGCTCGGTCAGGTCGAAGGCGTTGTAGTCGAAGTACACCGTCTTCATGCCGCCGCCGTCGCCATCGGTCGCGTCGAGGCCGGGGCCCGACTTGTCGATGAAGCCGCTGAGGTCGGTCTTCGGGTCGACCTCTTGCGCCTCACACTCGGTCTTGCGCGCCAGCGCCTTGTCGCGGGCCTTGACCGCCAGCTTCTTCGCCGCCTCGGCCGCGGTCTCGGCCTCGTCGAACTTCTCGTCGTCGGCCAGCTTCTGCGCCTTGGCGTACATGCGCTCGGCGGCGGCGAACTCTTCGGGCGCGCACTTCTTGGCCAGCGCGGCGTCGGCCAGCGCGCCTTCGGCCTCGGCGAGCGTCTTGGTCGGGCGGCCGCCGCAGGCGGCGAGCAGACAGGCGCCGACGCACAACAGGATGTTTCGGGTCATGGCTCAACGCCCCCAGTTCGGGGTGATATAGGTTCCCTTGCCCGTCGACACCGGCGTCTGAATCCGGCCGTCGGCGGTCATGATGTACAGCTTCGACTGCCCCGAGCGCGTGCTCACGAAGGCGATGTAGCGCCCGTCGGGCGACCACGTCGGCTCTTCGTTATTGCCCTGGTTCTGCGTCAGGCGGGTGATGCTGCCATCGGCCACGTCGACGGTGAACAGGTCGAACACGTTGCGCTCGTCGCGGGCCGTGAACGCGATCTTGTCGCCGCGCGGGCTCCAGTCGGGCGTCTGGTTGTATTCGCCCTGAAACGTCAGGCGCCGCGGGTTGCTGCCATCGGCGTTCATCACCCAGATCTGCGGCGAGCCGTGACGGTCGCTGACAAACGCGATCTGCCCGCCATCCGGCGACCACGCCGGGCTGGCGTCAATGCCCCAGTCATTGGTCAGCCGCTTGTTCACCGCGCCGGTATTCGGGTCGATCAGGAAGATCTCGGGGTTGCCCTCCTTGCTCAGCGTCACCGCCAGATTGCGCCCGTCGGGGCTGAGCGCTGCGCCCATGTTCAAGCCCTGGTACGACGACAGCGGCTTGGCCTCGCCCCCGCTCAGCGTGAACAGATGCGTCCCGCCATTGCGGAAGCTGGTGAAGAAGATGCGCCCGCCGCCCAGCGCCGGCAGCATGTTGATGCCGCCGGTATTGGTGAGCTGCACCTCATCGAGCCCGTCGGGCGAGACCATGAACAGCTCCTTCGCCCGCCCGAGCTGCTTGACCAGCACGATGCGCGTATTGAAGAAGCCGGGGCTGTTGGTGAAATAGCGCATGATCTCGTTGACGAAGCCGTGCGCGTGGTAGCGCAGCTTCGCCGTGTCGGTCGGCAGGATGGCCGGCCCGTCGTAGGGCGCCGGCAGCTTGACCCGCTCGCCGCGGTCGACGCGGTAGAGCCGCATGTCGACGGTGACCTTCTCGCCCTGCAGCGTGTAGCCGATCTTCACCAGCCCCTGGGTGCCGATGTTGATCCAGTTCACGTAGTCGGGGTTCATGCCCTCCTTGGCCGGGTCGACCAGGAAGGCCTTCTTGTCGATCAGGTTGAAGTAGGCAGCGATGGTCAGGTCGCGCACCACCGTGCCCGAGAGGGCCTCGGTGATGCCGCGTGTATCGGCCTCACCGCCTTGGTTCACGGCGTCGGGCACGGCCAGGTTGAACCGCACGACGTCGCCGACGCCGACGGTGAACTCGATGCCGCTCTCGTCCCCTTGCGCGGCGGCGGGGCCGGCGACGAGCAGGAGCGCGGCGATCAGCAGGGGAGTGCGCATGGGTCAGTCTCTCCAGGCGTGATTCAGAAAAGAGAAGTCAGAGCTTGCGGCCCTGCATCGTCGGCTTGAGGCCCTCGCGCAACACCGTCGCCTTGAGGCCCTCATTGTCGGTCGGCAGGGGAATGCGCAGCCGCGAGCCCGGCTTGAACTTGCGCACGGCGCTCAGCGCCGCTTCGTCGAAGTCCTTGTTGCCGCTCGATTTTGTCAGGCGTGGTTCGCCGACGACCTTGCCCTCTTTGTCGAGGCGAAACGCCACCACGCACTCCAGGCGCTTGAGCACGTCGGGCGGGATGGTCATCGGCACCTCAAACTGGCTGCGCAGCGCCGCTTCGACCAGGCTCAGATAGACCAGCTTGTTCTTCAGCGATTCGGGATCGGTCGAGGTGCCCTGCGCGTGGCCGGCGGCAAAGCCGGGGTCATCCTCGTTGTCGGCGCGCACATCGGTTGCGCGGGCGAGGGCACGCTCCATCGCCTTCTTGCGCTTGCGCTCCTCGTCCTCCTGGCGCTTGCGCTCCAGGTCTTCCTGCTTCTTGCGCTCCAGCTCTTCCTGCCGCTGCTTCTCGGCCAGCTCAAGCTTGCGCTTCTCTTCGCGCTCGCGCTCTTCGGCCTCTTCCTTCTCGCGGCTGAGCTTGATCTCATCGACCTTGGGCGGCGGCGGTGGGGCCGGCTCGACGATGCGGGGCAGCGCTTTCGGATCGGGCTCTTTGGTGCCCAGCTTCGGCAGCTCGACCAACTCGGCCATCATCGCCGGCAGCTCGGGCGGGGGCGGGTCGTCGAGCAGCCCGGCGGCGGCCATGCCGACGAAGATCAGCGTATTGACCACGCAGGCGCCAACAGTGGCGAAGGCCTTGAGGCCGACATCGGGCGCGGCTTCGTTCATCCCGAAGACCCCTCGGGCGGGTTGGTGACCATGCCTACATTGACGATGCCCGCGTTTTTCATGCGCGCCATCACATCGACCACAAAGCCGTAGGGCAGGCGGCGGTCGGCCATCAGGAACACCGCGCGCCCGTCTTTCAAGGCCTCGTTGTTCTTCAGCTTCGGCTCCAGATCGGCGAGGCAGGTGCCATAGACGCCATCCTTCGCCGCGCTGCAATCGGCCAGCGGCGATTCACCCTGGCCCAGATCGAGCGCCACCTTGAAGTCGGCGTGCAGCGCGATGATGGTCTGCAGCTCGTTCGGCTTGACCGGGGTATTGCTATTGGTCGTCGGCAGATCGATCTCGACCTTGCGCTGGGTCATCTCTTCGACGATGACCGGCGTGGTGATCATGAAGACCACCAACAGCACGAGCATGACGTCGACGAGCGGCGTGACGTTGATCTCGCTCAGCGCGCCTCGTCGGCCTCCGCCACCCATGCTCATGCCCATCGTCGCGTCTCCCTAAAGCCCCGGTTCAGTTGAAGAAGTGGCGCTTGACGATGTTGAGGAAGTCGTTGCCGAAGTTCTCCATGTCGGCTTCGATCACGCGCATTCGGTTGACGAAGAAGTTGTAGAAGATGACCGCCGGGATGGCCGCCACGAGGCCGATCGCGGTGGCGATCAGCGCCTCGGCGATGCCCGGGGCGACCGTCAGCAGCGTCGCGCTCTGCTTGGCGGCGATGTCGATGAACGCCACCATGATGCCCCACACCGTGCCGAACAGCCCGATGAAGGGCGCCGCGCTGGCGGTGGTGGCCAGAAACGGCGTCAGCGACTCGAGCACGATGATCTCTTCGGTCTGCGCCCGCCGCAGCGCGCGCTCGACGTTTTCGAGGTCGCCCATCTGCCCGTGCATCGTGTCGCCCGAAGCGCCGCTCTTGAGCTTGGTCAGCTCGACGTAGCCGGCGCGGTAGATCTGGCAGATCGGGCTGTGGCGGAAGTTCTCGCTGTTCTTGAAGATGACGTCGAGCTGCTTGCTCGCCCAGAACATGCCGAGAAAATTGCGCGACTCGCCATGCGCGCGGCGCAGGTACAGGAACTTGTAGACGATGACGTACCAGCTGATGAGCGACATCAGCACGAGCAGGACCAGCACGCCTTTGACGACCGGTGAGGCCTTGCCCAGCAGGCCGACCAGACTGAACTCGTAGGCCGGTTCGTTGGCCAGCGTGATCAGGTTGACGAAGAGGCTTTCCATGCTTCAGGTCCTGTCGCCCTGGCCGCCGACCGCAGAGCGGGGCGCGCGAGCGTCTTGTGCGTCAAGGTGAGACAACTCCTACCCCATTTTCCAGTGCGGGCGCCAGCACTTCGAACAGATACGGCGCACTGACCTGCGCGCCGGCGCGCACCACGAGATCGGCGACCCCGGGGGCGCGCTCTGGAATCCGCAGCAACAGCGCCTCATCGCTCCACGATTCCACCACCGCTTCACTGCCCGCCAGGTAGGCGCGGTCGCGCGGGCCGCGCAGGCCAAAACGGCGGCCGAGCACGGTCACCTGCGCGCCTGCGGGGGCGGCGGCCGGGCGAACGGCGTCGATCTGCGGGGCCGTCGGCTCGGGCTGCGCGTCTTCGCAACCGGGCACCGCGACCCACAGCCAAGCCGCCAACGCCCACCGATGCACAACGCGAGGCCGCAAGCGCTCTCCTCTCGGGTCGGGGTGTATGATAGAGAACCCCGATCGCCACGACGACCGCCTTGTGCACCGTGCTGCCAGTCTGCCTCTTTGCCCTGTTTGCGCTCTCGGCGCCCGCGACGCTGCCGCCGGGCCGTTACCTCGGTCTGGGCGCTGCGGGCCAGGTACATCTTGAGCTGCTGCCCGACGGCTCGGCCCGGTTCGGCGGCGCGACCTTCAAGTGGACGCGCACCGAGAAAGGGCTGCGCCTCGTGCCGCCCGCGGGCGCGGCGTTGGAGTTGGCGCTTG
>JAGQJJ010000262.1 GCA_020430675.1 Myxococcales bacterium | reverse complement strand
TCGGCGAGGCGTGCGGCCAGCGTCAGGAAAAACGGCGTCGCTTCGGGGTGCCACGCAAAGCCGACCAGCGCGTGGCACAGCTCGTGGGTCGTCCACTTGGCGCGGTGGCCGGGGTGAAAGCCGCCGACGGGCTCGTCATGGCGAAAGACGCCATACTTCGGCTCGACCAGCCGCCCGGCGCTCCAATGCGGCTCGCCGCCCAGATCGGGCCGGTCGGCGGCGCCCCAGGCGTCGGGCAGGGGCAGGTGATGGCGGTACTCGAAGTGCGCGAGCAGCAGGCCGCTCTCGGCGGCCAGGCGACCGATGACCGCGGCGGCGGGCGACCGGCGAAGCTCGGCGGCGGGCACGTTGATCAGACCGTTGAAACGCATGCCTCCTCTTGGCCGCCGCCGCCGATGAACGCAAGCGGATTGACGGCTTGGCCCAGATTCTGGAATGGATCCTGCGGAGGCTGCCCATGCGCCATCGCTTCGTCCCCCTCGCGTTGACCCTCTCCGCCGGGCTCTTCGGGTGCAAATCCGAGCCGGCCCCGCCGCCGGCTGAACCGAAGCCGGCTGCGGCCGCGCCGGTCGACCTGCCGATTCCGCCGCGCATCACGGGCACCGTCGAGCCCGACGTGCTCGACGAGGTCACCCTGCCCGCCGACGCGGTCGAGGTGATCGACGACGCGGTCTACGTGCGCGTTCCGGTGCCCGCCGATCCGGCGCGGCTGATCGTCGGCCCGGTCACCAGCGCGCGGTTGTTTGTGCCAGGCGAGCGGCGCGCGGTCGCCGTGCCGGCCAGCGAGGGCCGCGTGCCCGATCGGCCCTGGCTGTACGTGCGTTTCACCAGCGCCGCGCCCGCGCCCGATCCCTTTGTGGTCGAGTGGCACCAGCCGGCGCTGCTCGAAGGCGAGCCGGGCCGCCGGCAGGCGATGCGCATCACCGGCGCGCCCAAGGCCCGACCGTTCGAGGGGCTCAACCGCCGCTTCTTTCGGGCCGCCGGGCGCTGGTTTCGCGAGCACGCCCCGGTCAACGCCAACTCGTTCTGGGCCTACGCAGCCTCGCGGCTGGGCTGGCTGGCGGCCCGCGGCCATGAAGCCGAGGCCCCGGCGCCCACCGTGCGCGTCGATCCCGCCATGCTGATGGCCGTGCCGCCACCGCGCGTGCCGCTGGAGTTCGACCTGCAATTCGAGCGCGGCCAGCCGCGGGCCCCGGCGATGGACGAAGAGACCCAGCCACCCGATGGCCTGCCCGTGCCAACGGTCAGCGCCCATCCCTGGGACGAGCTGATCGCCGCCACCGGTCGCGTGCCCCAGATCGAGCCGCTGAGCGCCTATGCCCCGGCCGACGTGCTGTACCTGCACTTCACCCGCCCGGCGGTCGCCGGCGCGGTCTTCGCCGCGGCCGCCGATTGGGTGGCGCCCATCGCCCAGGCGCTGACGCTTCGCCCGGGCGACGCCGACTGGTTTGGCCGCGCCGCCCGGCAGCTCGCGCTCGACGGCGCCGACTTGAGCAAGGCCGGCGTCGCGGCGGTGGCGGTCCTCGTCGCCGATCCGGCGGTGCCCGACGCGGCCGAGGTGACCCTCTTGCTCCAGGTCGCCGACGCGCCGGCGGTCGAGGCGGCCATCGCCGCCGGACAGGCCCGGGCCCAGGCCTGGCGCGCCGACGCCAAAACGACGACCTACCCCCTGGGCGACCTCGAAGTGCAGCGGTTCGCCACCGTCGACCGAGCCGTCTCGCAGCACCGAGCCACCCTGGTCAGCCCGACCCGGACGGTCATCGTGCTCTCCAACAGCCGTCGCGGCATCGAGCGCGTTCAGGCCGCGCGTGCCGACGGTCAGACGCTGGCCCTCGCCGATGACTTCCGCGGCTTTCGGGCCCATTGGCCGGCGGGCGAGGCGGGCGAAGATGGCTTTGCCTTCTTCGGGCGCGCCGCGCTGACCGCGCTCATCTCGCCCCAGGCGCGGGCGCGCCAGTCGCGGTTCCTCAACCGGCGCGCCGACGTGCGCGCGTTGCAGAACGCGGCGTTGCTCTACGGCTGGCTGGAGGGCCGCCGGCCCGCGAGCGCCGCCGATCTGGTCGCCAAGGGCCTGATCGACGTCGCCGGCATCCTGCCCATCCCGGGCAAGCGCATGGCCTTCGATCCGACGCAGGGCGCGCACGCCGAAGACGTGGGCGGACCCGTCGCCTGGACGCCCGCCAGCGAGCTGCCCGTCGATGGCCTCACCGAGCTGGAGCGCGGCGTCTACGGCCGCTTCGCCGAGAGCTGGCGCGCCGAGTTCGAAGACGTGATCGAGCCCATCGGCGTGCGCCTGACCTGGCGACCCGACGGGGGGCGACTGGTGGCGCGCATGATGCCGCTCGACCGCAAGAGCACCTGGCATATCGTGGCGCGGCTGCTCGGCGACGCCACCCTGGGCCCGC
Organism: Myxococcales bacterium; assembly: GCA_020430675.1. Next base: position 3,790 of record JAGQJJ010000262.1, on the reverse strand, counting down.
CCACCGAAGGCGACGGCCTGCGCCTCCAGGTCGCGATGGCCGGCGACTCGGACCTGCGCGGCGCGCTCGACACGATCCTGCGCGACCAGACCGGCCAGCGCGACGTGAACCTCGGCTTCATCGGCGGCACGGCCGAGCTGGTTCTCGGCGACCATGACAGCCTGTGGGACGCGGTCGTCTCGATCGGCGAGCTGCCCGGGGTCGAAGGGCGCCGCGTCTACCGCGATCCCGACCTGCGCCGCAGCGTCATCCGCCGCCTTCCGCTTACGCTGACCGTCGCCGTGCGCGACCCGCTCGCGCTCAACGGCGCCCTGCTCGCCCTGCACACCTACGTCAGCAGCGAGCTTGAGGGCTTGGCGGAGTGGTCGGCCGCCGGCGAGCATCGCGGGGCCGAGATCACCCGGGTGCGCGAGACGATCACCGAAAACCCCGAGGCCGGCATCATGGTCGAGTTCGCCCAGGTCGGTGACACCTTCATCGCCAGCCTCAACCACCAGGCCTTGCTTCACCGCATCGATGAGGTGCTCGACGGCCACCCGCCCGCGGCTGGCGGGGCCGCCGCAAAGAAAGGCGCTCAGGATGGCGCCCAGGCGCGGTTCACCCTGCGCCCGGCCAGCGCAAAGAAGGGCCTCGGCCGGGCGCTGCTCGGGTTGTTCGAGACCTTCACCGTGCCGACCGAACAGGCCGCCCGCCTCGCCTCCGAGGTGCTGTACCGCGGCCTCGGCCCGGCGCCGGTCGACGCGATCGCCCGCCGCGACCGCGCGCTGGCCTGGCTCGGCGTTCGGCCCGTCATCCCCCAGGGCGGCACCTTCTCGCTGCTGCCCGACGGCCAGATGGGCCACTCCCTCTACGGCACGCCCGACGCGCCAAGCTGGCCCGACGTGCCTATCCAGGGCGCCCCCATGACGCGCCTCATCGAAGCGCTCGGCAGCCTGAGCCTGAGCCTTCACTTCGAAGGCCCCGAGGCGGCGCGGGCGATGGAGCTGGGCCTGACATGGCAGACGCGCTGACATGAACGCCGCCGCGACCGAAGTGCCGCCGCCGCGCGACGACGCCTTTCTGGCGCGCTTCCTCGACATCTGGGGCGGCGCCCTGGCGCGCTGGCACCGCGCCGAGGTGCGCGGCCTCGACGACGTGCCCCCGGCGCCGGCGCTGTTTGTGGGCAACCACAACGGCCTCTTCTGGACGGCCGATACCTTCATCGTCGCCCAGGCGATGATGCGGCGGCATGGCATCGAGCGCGTGCCCTACGCGCTGGGCCATGAGCGCGTCGTCGGCCAGCGCGGCTTTCGGCGGTTCTTTCAGCGCCTGGGCGGCGTGCGCGCCCACCCCGACGCCGCGGCGGCGCTGCTGCAAAGCGGCCGCGACCTGGTCGTCTACCCCGGCGGCGACCTCGACGTGATGCGCCCGTCAAGCCGCCGCGACGAGGTCATCTTCGAGGGCCGCCGTGGCTTCGCCCGCCTCGCCCTGCGCACCGGCGTGCCCATCGTGCCCATCGCCAGCGTCGGCGCCCACGACGTCGCGCTGGTCCTCAACGACCTGCGCCCGCTTGCCGAGGCCCTGGGCATCAGGCGCCATATGCGCATCGCCACCTGGCCGCTCATGCTCAGCTTTCCATTGGGCCTGACCCTGGGCCCGACGCCCTTCATCGGCTACCCAAGCCGCATCCTCATCGAAGTGCTGCCCGCCATCGAGTTCGAGCGCACCGGCCCCGAAGCCGCCGCCGACGACGCCTACGTCTTCGCCTGCGCCGCCCGCGTGCAGGCCGCCCTGCAACACGCGATGACCCGCCTCGCGGACGAGCGCCGCCACCGCCCGTAGCGGCGCTATGGGTCGAAGCGGATGGGTGCCTCGACGGTGACGGCTTTGCCCCGATAGCGCGGCACCGGCAGCGTGCGAGCGGCGGTCACAAGGCATTGCCGGATGCCTTCGTCCATGGGTCGGTCGGAGACGACCTCGATGCTTCCGATCTGGCCCCGCTCCGAGACCGACACGCGCAGCCGGGTGGTGCCGTCGCCCAACCCATCGCCGCACTGATTGAGGTCCATGAGGCGCGGCTTCATGGCAGCGAGCAGGGTCGCTTCATCGAAGGTATGCAGCACGCGGATCGGCTGGCCCTTGTCGCCGTGCTCGGCGGTGGGCCGGGGCGGGGGAAACACAAACATCGCGATGATGCTGGCCACGCCCACGACGAGGATGGACATCATCTGCCACATGGCCGTGCGCTGACGGTGCCATGGGTCGCGGGTCAAGACGAGCGACGACCCGTCGGCCGAGCGCACCAGCCGCTTGACGTGGCGTTGGGTCGCGGTCGGCACGTAGGCGAGTCCCATGCGCTCGGCGAGCCAGACAGCGACGGGCTGCACCGTCTCTGCCTCACCCTCAACCGAGTCGACGAGGGGGATGACATCGCCCTCCTCGGTGGCCAGCAGCAACGCGCTGGTCCACGACTCGCCCTTCTTGTCCGCATTGCGCACGCTGGCCACGGTGAGCGCCGCTCGATCGAGCGCGAGGGGCACCGGCCGCATGGCAATGCCCACGACGCGACGCCGACGCCAGAGGCGCCAAGGCCGGGTGTCGAGCTGATACTCGGTCGGCGAGATCCGCAGGGCCAGCGCCACGACGAGCACCGCGGCCGCGACGCCGGTCCACGCCCAGAAGTACGGGGCCGAGTCCCAGTCGCGCGCATTGGCGATCAACGCGGCGCAGACCATGAGGGCATTGGCCCACGTAAAGATGAGACTGAAGGCATGGACCCACCGCTCGGTGGCGTCCGTGCCTTTGAGTTTCCAGTGTTGGGCATTGAGGTCGAGGGGGGATGACCTGGCGGCGAGCCATCCGGCCGGGTCGGCGCCTGGATTGGGCTCGGCTTCTTGGGTCGTAGATGGCATCATGGCATTCCCTCCCAGTGTCCGATCGGCGAGACACGGCTCCAAGACGCGGAGCGGGTCGTCTTGGCCTACGCCGCGATGATGACGCCGACGATGATCAGCACCCCCACGAGGATGACCAAGGCCATCGCCAACAAGAACCGCTTGCGGACCGGCGGCAGGTCGCGGGTCACGAGGGTCGACGACCCATCGGTCGAGCGCGCCAGCGTGTCGATCTGACGTCCGGGGGTGGTGGGCACAAACGGCAGGCCCATCCGCTCGGCGAGCCACTCCGCGACGGGCTGCACCATCTCTGCCGGACCGCTGATCGCGTCGACGAGGGTGATGACGTCTCCCTTGGTCGTCGTCAGCAGGATCTCACTGATCCATGACTCGGCCCCCTGGCTGAACCTGCGGGCGCTGCCCACGGTGAGCGCCAATTGATCGGGCGAGAAGTGCGTCGGCGGCAGGTTGATGCCTGCGATCGTCCGTTGGCGCCAGATGCGCCAGCCGCGGGTGTCGATCCGATAGGCGGTCCGTGACGCGCGCAGCGCAGCGATCAAGACGACCCCTACGATCATCAGGGCGGCAACTGGCTCCATCCACGCCTGCCAATCGTCGAGAATTCTCGACTTGGGCAACAACGCCTTGCTGGCAAGGACCAGGGCCATGCCGGCACCGATCGGGAACCAGCGCTCAATGCCACCCTTGCCTTTGAGGTCCCATCGCTCGGCCGTCAGATCGAGCGGATTCGGCCGGGCCGCGAGCCAGCCGGCCGGGTCGGTTCGTGCATCGATCTCGGTGGCTGTCGCCGTGGCTTGGTCGGCGGTCGGCGGTGGTGTCATGGTGCGCTCTCCCTCGGCCGTAGTCAGCGCGTACGCTATACCGGCGACGGTCGGGCGGCCAACATGACAGCAGGG
>JAGQJJ010000261.1 GCA_020430675.1 Myxococcales bacterium | reverse complement strand
GGCGCTGCTGCGTGCCGCGCCCGATATCGATGGCGATGGCGCGCCCGATGTCGACGTCGGGCACCTCTTTTACTACGGCGTCAGCCTGGGCGGCCTGCTCGGACCGGGCTTGATCGCGCTCGATGGCGAGATCGACATGGCCATCCTCTCGGTGCCCGGCGGCCACCTGACCACGTTCATCACCGACAACTCGGCGGTCGACGCCTTTCGGCCGGTGCTGATCAACCTGATCGGCGGCGAGGAAGAGTTTGATCGACTGCTGCCGGTCGTGCAGGCGCTGATCGACCCCGCCGATCCGGCGACGTTTGCCCCGTTTGTGCTGGGCGAGCGGCTCGCGCCGTCAGCCGGCCCGCCGAATCTGCTGGTGGCGGTCGCGGCCTACGACGATGTGGTGCCGCCGTCGACGGGTCGCGCGTTGGCCCGGGCGCTGGGCGCGGTGCACGTCAGCCCGGTGGTCGAGTCGGTCGACCTGCTGCCGGTGGTCGACCCGCCGGTGAAGGAGAACCTCGCCGAAGGCACGGTCACGGCGGGCTTCTTCCAGCTCGATCGGGTGACCGACGGCGGTCGTCTGCAGCCCGCCGAGCACACCAATACGCCGCTGTCGATCGAAGCGCAGACGCAGATGCGCGTGTTCATCATGGACTGGCTCAACGGCGGCGCAGCGGTCATCGACGATCCCTACCGCATGCTCGACACCCCGCCGCTGCCTTGATCGAGCCACCGCGCGGCCGTTGACGCGCCGCCCGAGCGGTGTCACGTTGCGCCGCGGAGGCAAGGAGGCGCCTGTGGCTTACGATTGGGTACGCGAGCACGTCGCTCGCTGGGATGACAACAAACAACGCATCATCGGACGGGCCGGCGCGGGGGTCTTTGACAGCCGCTACGCCCAGAGCGCGGTCGGCGCGACGCTGCCCGGTGAGTGGTGGCGCGTCGAGAACGACGGCACGGTCGTCGGCTATGGCTGGCTTGACGCCGTCTGGGGCGACGCCGAGATTCTGCTCGCGGCCGACCCTGAGTACCGCGGCAAGGGCGTGGGCACGTTTGCCCTCGATCATCTGGCCGCCGAGGCGGCTTCGCGTGGGCTCAACTACATCTACAACATCGTGCGGCCCACCCATCCGCACGCGGCGAAAGTCACCGCCTGGCTCGTCTCGCGCGGCTTCTCGGCCACCGAAGACGGGCGGCTCATGCGGCTGGCCGGCGCGCGCTCGGCCCCCCCGGCCGAGGACGGACCGGGCACCATCGGCTGGCACGATCTGACCGTCGCCGACGCCGAGGGCGTGCGCGATTTCTACTGCGCGGTCGCCGGCTGGAAGGCCGAGCCGCTGTCGATGGGCGACTACGATGACTATGTCATGAAGACCGCGGCGGGCCACACGGTGGGTGGCATCTGCCATGCCCGCGGGCCCAACGCCTACCTGCCGTCGACCTGGATGCTGTACATCCGCGTCGAAGACGTCGACGCCGCGGTCGCGGCGGCCGAGAAGATGGGCGGTGAGATTCTGGCACGGCCGGGTGAGCAGCGGCCCTACGCCATCGTGCGCGACCCCGCCGGCGCGGCGTTTGCGCTCTGGCCCGCCGGCTGAGCGCGGCGCCGAGCTATCCGCCGGGCGCCTTCCACCAGCTCAGCTCGATGGCGCCCGTCTCGCGCACTTGAAAGCGGCGCCGCACGGCGTCCTGCGCGGGCATTGAGAGCTCGGCGATGTAGCTGCCGGGCGGCAGCGGCACGATATGCGAGCGGTCGGCGCCGCCGAAGACCGTGCGGCGCAGCCGCTCGCCCTCTTCATCGAGCAACGTCACCGTCAGCTCGCCGACCGGCGCGCGGTAGGTCAGCGTCACCTCGCATTTGGCGTCGCTCCAGAGGCGCACCGCCTGTACGAAGGCCAGCGCGGCACAGGCGATGGCCGCGTAGCGCAGGGCGCGGTTCATGCGGCCAGCGGTTCGCCGCCGACGTCGCAGCGCACGAAACGGCCCTCATCGGGCGCGTGGATGTGCCGCTCGATGGCCGTCAACCTGCCCTCATCGATCACATAGACGTTGAACTCGGCGCGGCCGTGGTTGCCGGCGCGGCTGGCGCTGGCGACCTGCACCAGCGGGATGTCGGTCTGCGGCACGCGCTGCACCTTGAAGGCGTGGTTGTGCCCGTGCACGACCAGCCCGGGCGCGGCGTCGCCGCATTCGTGAATGCCGGCGATGACCGCTTCGGCGTCGTCGAGGCGCCGCATGGCTTCGAGGCGCCGCGTCGGCTCGCGCAGCAGCGGATGGTGCAGCATCAGCAGGCGGAAGCGCCCGCGCGCTTCGGGGTGCCGCAGGGCCACGCGCATGGCCGCCACCTGGCTCGTGCCGACCTGCCCGTTGGCCAGGAAGACCGGCGTCGGGATGGCCGAGCTGAGGCCCACGATGGCGACCCCCTCGAGCATGCGCGTCACCGGGAAGGGCCCATCGGCGCCGATCTCCAGATCATGCGGCATCCATGCGCCGAAGTGGCGCTCGAACAGGCGGCCGTCCCAGGCCTCTTTGACATAGGCGTCGTGATTGCCGGGCACCAGCGTCAAGGCGTCGGGCGCAAAGACCTCGGCGAGCAGCGCGGCGACCTTCTCGAACTCGGGTTCGAGGGCCAGGTTGACCAGATCGCCGGTGCAGATCGCGTGGTCGGGTTCGAGCTCGGCGATGGTCTGCAAGAGCTGCTCGAAGACCTCGACCCGATAATGCCGCGCGCGGTTGAGGGCCAGATTGAGCGCGCCCGTCCACCGCTTGTTGAGGAAGCGCCGCGGGCCGACGCCTTGCAGTGAGAGGACATGGGTGTCGGAGAAATGGGCGATGCGAACGGTCACGGCAAGGTCCAGCTCAGTTCATAATCATTGCGCGCGTCGTCGAAGCCGTCGACACGGATGTACAGCGTGCCCGCGGCCCCGAGCACGCCGTCGACCACCTCGGTGTCGGCCTCGGTCTCGCTGACGCCAAACACCGTGCCGTCAGCGCGTTCAACGCGCAGGTCGAGGTCGCCCAGCGCGTTGTCGAACGCCAGGGTGATGCGCACGCGGCCGGGACGCGCGACAAACAGGCTGTACCAGTCGCGGGTGAACGGGCAGATGACCCCGTCGTTGAGCACGCCCAGCCCCGGCTCCAGCGGCGTCGCGGTCTGGCGGCTCTCGTTTTCGAATGCGTCATCATCCATGCACGCCGCCAGCACGGTGAACGGCGTCGAGAGCAGGTTGTTGCTCGGCCGCACGTCGGGGATGGCGCGATCGGGATCGGCGATCGCCAGCACAAACGCATCACCGGGTGGCGCGTTGGCCGGCAGGGTCAGGCGCTGGTCGAACTCGACGGTGCCCGCGCCTTCGATCGCGGCCACGCGGCGCTCGCCCAGCACCATGTCGCCCAGATCGGCGACCCCGTCCGATGAGAGCAGGAAGCGCACGAGCACGTCGTTGGCCGCATCGCCCCGGCGGTTCTGCAAAACGGTGCGCGCCCGCAGATCGGCGCCCGATTCGGCGGCGAAGCGGGTGAGCTGCACGTCGCTGATCATCAGATCGACGCCGCTGACGCCCGAGATGCGCAGCTCGTAGACCACGTCGACGTTGGCCATGACCCGCGCCCGCAGCCGGTACGTGCCGTTGCGCACGGCCTGGTGCGAGATGCGGCGGTCGTCCTCTTCGATGAGCTGCCCATCGGGATCGAAGAGCGCGATCTGCACGCCCGCGGCGCCCGAGGCGACCTGGAAGCTGACCGTATTGCCCGCTGGCACCGCAAACCGGAACCAGTCTTCGTCGCCGGGGCAGAGCCGCAGATCGTGCACGCCGTCGGGCAGAAGGGCCGCCTGTTCGGCGCTGCCATTGGGCTCGAAGGGGTCGTCGGGGCAGGCGGCGGCCTCTTCGAGCCGCACCGTGAGGGCGTAGGTATTGCCGCGGGCGATATCTCCGGGCGCGAGGTATATGCGAACCAGATAGGCACCGGCCTGCCCGGCGCGCAGCAGCTCGACCTGCTCGCGGTTCTGCAACGTAGTGCTGTCAGCGATGACCGTCTCACCGTCGGGCGCGTACAGGGCCAGCTCCAGATCGCCCAGCGCGTGCTCGAAGTCGGCGATCACCGTCAACCGCTGGCCGGCGGCGACCTGCACCGCGTACCAGTCATCGTCGCCGTGGCAGGCCACCAGGTCGGCGTGCACGCCGGCCGGCAGCGCGGCGACCAGGGGCACCGCGCCGTCCTCGTAGGGGCTGGCGTTGGGCTCGAAATCATCGGCCGCGCAGGCCTGATCGGCGTCGACGCGCACGCTGGTGAAGGCGTCGTTGTCGTCTTCGCTGCCCTCGGCGACCTGCGCGGTGTCATCGACCCGCACGCCGAGCGCGTAGGTGCCGTTGGCAACGCCGTCCGGCACGTTGATGCGGCCCTGCACCGACACGGCCGCCCCGGCGGCGACCGGCGGCGTCTCGATGCTGCCCAGGCGCCGTGCACCCATCACGCGCGGGCCGTCGCCAAAATAGGCGCCCGCTTCCGTCGCGGGCGCGTCGCCCCCGCCGACGTTGACCACTTCAAACGCCAGCCCGACCGGCGCGCCGGCCTCGACCAGCGCCGGCGAGGCGACCACGCTGCGGGCGCGCAGGTTGGGCCCGTCGCCGGCCGGGGTCAGCGCCACCGCCAGATCGTATTGCAGCCGCGCGCTGGGCCGCAGGCCGATGAGCACCTGGCGGGCGTTGCCGGCGGGCACAAACGCCGAGCGCGTGCCGCCGAGCCCCTGGCCCGGCGTGCTCACCCCGCCATCGACCAGCTCAAGGTCGACGCGCCCCGTTCGTTCGGCAAAAGCGACCGCCACGTCGAGCACCTGCCCCGCCGGCACGGCCACCGAGAACCAGTCGGCCTGATCGCAACCGCCCAGCCCCGGCCAGGCGCCCGGCGCCAGATCGACCGCGGTCAGTGGCGTGTCATTGTCTTCGAACTCATCCTCGCCGCAGCCGCCCATCGCGCCCTCGACCACCACCGGCTCGGGCGCAAACGAGACGTTATTGTCTTCGCTGGTCTCGCCGGTCAGCCGGTTCTCGGGGTCGATGACCACCGCCACGCGCCATTGCGGCACCTGCTGGTCGATGCCCACCGGCACCTCGACCATGCGCGCCAGCGCGCGCTCTTCGTGGCCGTCGAGGCTGTCGATCGCAAACTGGTCGAGCACCACATCGCTGGCGTCGATGAGCGCGTCGGCGCTGAGCACGACCGCGACTTCGAGGCCGCCGGTCGGATCGCCGCCATAGTTCTCGAGCAGCGCTTCGACCGTCAGATCGGCGCCGGCCTGTACGCGCAGCGGCGCGGCGGTGACCGCGCGCACCGAGGCGTCGACGTCGGGCTCGCCGCCGAGCGCCATGATCGTGTTGAAGGTGCGCCGGTTGTTGGCGCGGTTGACGTCTTCGGTGCCGTTGGTGGGGTCGGCGTCGGCCACGATTCGGTAATCGCCCGCGTCGAGGCGCCGGTTGATGCCCACCGCGACCTCGAAGGTCTCTTCGGCGCCAGCGGCCAGCGAGGGCACGTTGATCGCGCCGATCTGCACCGCCGCGCCGCCGTCGATGGGCTCGGCGTTGAGGCGCACCACAAAGAAGCGCTGCACGTCGGTGTCGCCGCGGTTGGTCAGCACCAGCCGCCCGGTCATCGTCTGGCCCCAGAAATAGCGCTCGCCGTCCAACTCGAAGCGGCGGATGGCCAGATCGACGCCCTCGACCATGCCCGGCTCGACCACGCGGAAGGCGTCGGTCCAGCGGCGGTCGTTATTGTCCTCCTGCTGTTCCTCGACCACGTCGTCGGGGTCGGCGACCGCAAACAGGTAGTACTCGCCGGGCGTCACGTCGCCCGACAGGTCGATCAGCACCTCCGAGATGTCGCGATCGCCCGCCCCAAGCGCCACGCCACCGCCTTCGCCGACGCGCAGGTCGTCGGGGTCGAGCGTGTCGTCGGCGCTAAGGAAGATGGCGTGCCGGGCCGAGGCCACCGGGGCGTTGCCGTTATTGCCGAGGCAGACCTCGACCGCGAGCTGATCATCGAGCTGCGCCGTCGGCTGGGCGTTGACCGGCAGGTCCGCAAACGCGGGGATGGTCACCCCGCAGATCACCAGATCGGCGCCCGAGTCGGTCGGGTTGCGCACCTGGAGGGTGGCGGGGCCGAAGGCGACGTTATTGGTGCGATCCACATCGCCGAGCACCTCGTCGGGATCGGCGACCACGCC
>JAGQJJ010000260.1 GCA_020430675.1 Myxococcales bacterium | reverse complement strand
GTCCGGGGGGCTGGCCCTGCTCTTCATGCTGATGTCGCTCGGCGGTATCCGCCGCCTCAAGCGGACCCATCCCCGCAAGCGTTGACTCGGACCGCGGTGCCTGGCATCGCGGTGAGCGGTGGGTTGCATCGTGCCGCTCCCCTGGCCAGGTCGGCCCGCGCGCCCGATGCCATCGGTTCGTCGTGTCGTCTCGCAGCCGACCCCGGACCGATGGCATCGGGTGTTGCGTCTGCCGCGGCCGATCAAGGGCTGCGCTGCCGGCTCTCGCTCTCATGGGAGGCCGCGCACGCGGCCTCGACCTCAACGGCGCCATTGAGCACCAGGGCCGGCGCGGGCGCGGGCAGACAGACATGCTGCTGGCACGTATAGGCGGGCCGGCAATCGGCGCTGGTCATGCACTCGCGATACCATGCCTCCAACTCGTTCCCATCGCGCTCGGTCTCGATCAGCGCGCTGGTCAGCGGTGGCTGCGCCGTCGTGGGCAGATCATCCTTGAGCAACACGCAATAGCCATCCGGCAGTGGGCCATCGAGGTCTGCGGTCAGGCAGGTGCCGAGGGCGCCGCAGGCGTCCATGCCATCGCCGGTGCAGGCCGCGCCCAGGCGTACATCGAGCATCGGGTCCAGGTCATACTCCGGTGATGGCACGCCGCAGCGCAGGGGCAGATCGACCGCTGCGTAGCCGGCCGGCAAGGCGGCGCCGGTGGGGTTGTGGGTGTCATCGGCGGCCAGATCCTGATCGGCAAAGAGCACCAACTGCCGCGGCGCGGCGCCCACGACCTCGCCGGGCGTCATGCGCTCGTCGCCGTCGCGATCTTCATAGAGCAGCACCACCCCAAACCGCAGCCTGGCATCGGTTGCGATGGCCTCGGCCGGCGGCGGGGCGAAGATGTTGATCGAGAAAACGCCGGGGAAGCGCACCGCCACCGCGATGGTCGCCTGCTCGACGAGATGCGCGTTGGCATCGAGGCCGGGCAGGCGATCGAGCCGGTCGATCGGCGTGCGTTCGGCAAACGCCGCGCCGAGCTGCGTGGGATCATACGGCAGCCAGAACACCGCCGCCCGCAGCGGCGCGACGTAGACCGGTTGGGCCCCGTCGCTCGCCACCTGACCGGCGAAGGTGAACATGGGCTCGCCCTGGTACTGCTGGTCGAGCAACCCATCGCCGCAGCCCACGGTGACGGCCAGCGCGGCCGCGAGAAGGCATGGTCTCATCAGAACCGCACCCCCAGTCCCAGGCCGCCAAAACCGCCGAGGCGGGTCTCGACGCGGGTGCCATCGCGCGCGCCGTTGTCGATGCGGCTCACCTGCACGATCTGCGTGAGCGGGCCGCCTTCGAGCCGCGCATACCAGCGCTCGGCCAGCGGCGCTTCCAGCGAGCCGAGGATGCCCAGCCCCAGCCCCCAGGACGACGGGCTGGGCGCGCGCGGATCATCGAGCGTCTGCTGCCGCCACGCGCCCTCGACCAGCACCCCCAGGCCAGCGCTCAGCCAGCGCAGATCGACCACGCGCTCGGCGGCCACGCCCAACGCATAGGTGCGCAGCACGCCGTCGACGCCGCTCTGCGCGCTGCTCTGCCCGAAGCGCGCCCGCAGGCCCACCGAGCCCCAAGGCAGCGTCAGCGTGTAACCGAGCGACGCGCCGGGCGTGATGCCGTGGCCATCGAGAACCGGCGAGTGCACCGCGCCCATCGTCTGCAGCGCCTGCGAATAGCCGCCGCCGCCCTTGCGCACCAGCCGCGCGTAGGCCACCCGCCGCGGCGTGCGGTCGCTCAGCCGCGCGGTCTGCCCGGCGGGCACGTCCACCGCGTACTCGTCGTAATGATCGTCGTAGCGCCCCTGAACAAAATACTCGCCCGCCGGCACGCTGAGCAGGGTGCCCGGCCGCTCCGGTGTCACCTCGGCTTGCAAGGGCCCATCTTCTCCGCCGTGCCGCACGAGCCATGTCGTCGCCGCCGGCAGCTCCAGGCGGCCGATGCCCCGGGCGTGGTCGAGCCTTGTCATGACAAAGTCACCCCGACCCTTGATGTCATAGGCATAGGTGGGATGCTGAAGCTGCCGTGTCCGCCCGCTCGACGCCAGCGTGCGCCGCGCGGCGTAGGCATAGGCTTCGCTCAGCGTGACCCGCGCGTCGCCGTCTTCATCGCCCGCGCCCCACAACGCAGCGAGCAGGTGATGGGTGAAGAACGATCCCTTCAGGTGTTCGGACTCGTGGCTGTCTTCATGCGCCGCCGAGCTGGTCATGATGGCCAGGCCCTCGACCTCGATGCGATCGTCCAGTGTCAGGTCGAAGGTCTCTTCGGTGGCGCGCGCGCCCTTGACGCGGGTCAGCCCGCCCGAGCGGCAGCCATCGAGCACCAGCACGCGCACGCCGGCCGGCGAGCCGGTGATCAGGTCGCGCAGCTCGGCATAGGCCAGCGTGGTGCCGGCCATGTGCAGGCCCTCGGCGTCGGCGTGGCCCGAGTAGTAGACCACCAACGCCGTGTCCGCGGCGTCGCCCTGCCGCACGCGCACGTTGATCTGATGCAGCGTCTGCCGCACCGCGTCGGCGTCTTCGCCTTGCAGCTCGATGAGATCGGTCGCCGCCACCGCGCCCAGGCGGCGCATCACCTCGCCGAAGCGCGTGGCGTCGCGGGCGGCATAGCGCAGCGGCAGATCGCCGGCCAGGCCGCGGTCATTGCCGATGGTGATGACCACCGTGCGGGCCGATGCGGCGCTGAACGCGAGCAGGCCCAGCAAGACGGCGGCCACGATGCGGGCCGCGGCGCTCATCGTTTTTCGAGGGCGACGCCGGCCTGACGACAGCCGGCGGGCGTTTGCAGGCTGTGCGCACCGCCCGCCAGATTGGCCAGCGCAAACGGCGTCGGGCACCAGACGAGCACCGCGCGCTCGCGGCCGGTCGAACCATCGAGCACCGCCGAGCCGGGCAGGGCGCCGTCATCGGTCAAGGCGCCGGAGGTGGCCACCGCCTGCCCATCGGCCGGCGCATAGGCGAACAACTCGCCGGTGCCTTCGACGCCGACCACCAGCAGGTAGCCGGGCCCATCGGGCAGGCCCTCGGGCCGAAAGCGCAGCCGGTCGCCCGAACGCACCTGCTCGCCCGAGTTGACCTCGACCACCTCGTCGCCGCGGGCGCGGAAGACGCGCAGCGCGACGGTGCCTTTGGCCAGCACGGTGTCCTGGGGGGCCTCGGGCGGGCGCAGCACAAAAAACCATGCCGCCGCCGCCGCTGCCGCCAGAGCGCCCATCAGCGCCAGGAGCCAGTTCGACCGGCCGCGTTTGCGGGCCGCCGGACGTGTCGGCCGAGCGGCAGCCGCCTCTTCGGCCTCGGCCGCGGCCAGCCCCTGGCGAATGCGGGCCAGCATGACCTGGGGGCGCGCCTCGGCGAAGGCCGCAAAGCCTTGCCGGCGCGCTTCGATGACTCCGCGGTTCTCCGCGTCAGCCGCCATCCACGTTTCCACCGCGGCGATCTCATCCGGGGTCGCTTCGCCGGTGACATACGCATCGATGACCAGCTCCGACGGGCCTTCGCCGAGTCGGGGATCGATGGCATCGTTCATCGCTCGACCTCCCTTCCACCGGTGAAACCCGCGGCGGGCCCATACGGGCAAAACCGTTGCACGTTTCTGCCGCCGATCACGCGCCCCCCTCGCCAAGCCGTGCGCGGGCCCAGCTCAGGAAGCGATCGCAAAGATTGCCGACGGTGCGCCGCGAGACGCCGAGCACCTCGGCCGCCTCGGCGTGCGCCATGCCCTCGACAAAAACCGCCACCGCCGCTTCCGCCTGCTGGGGGTCGGCGTCGGCCAGCAGCGCCCGCAACGCGGCCATCTTTCGCGGATCGCGGGCCACGCTCGCCGGCGTCACTTCTTCGCCGCGCGCATCGAGCAGCTCGCGTCGCCGCGCCGCATCGCGCAGCTGGTTCAGGCAGTAATTGGTCGTGATGCTGTACAGCCAGGTCGAAGGCCGGGCGCGGGGATCAAATCGATCGCCGGCCCGCATCGCCCGAATGAAGACCTCTTGCACCGCCTCTTCGGCCAGATCGTGCCGCCCGAGGAGTTGGAGGGCGCGGCGGTAGACCAGCGGACCATGCGTGCGGAACAGCGTGTCGAGATCAACATCCAGCGCCATCGCGCTTGCCACCTCCGAGGCGCGACGATAGCAGGGTCGGCCGGTTGTGTCGCCGTCAGCCGTCGAGCTGGCTGCGAAACGCGCTCGGCGTCATGCCATTCCAGGTCCGAAACGCGCGATAGAACGAGTTGGGATCCTCGTAGCCGAGCAGGAAGGCGACCTCGAGGTCCGAGTAGCGCGTCTGGGCCAGGTATCCGCACGCCTGCTCATTGCGCACGTCATCGAGCAGCCGGCGAAAGCTCGTGCCGCGCTCGTGCAGCACGCGCTGAAGCGAGCGATCGCTCATCGCCAGATCGCGGGCCACGCTGCGCAGGGTGGGTCGCTGGCCGCAGAGCGCCTCGCGAATGACCGCGCGGGCGCGGGCCAGGTCGTCGTCGGGATCGGGCGGGGTCTGCGTCTGCACGTAAGGCAGCAAGGCTTCGAGCATCATCGGGTTATGCGTGCGAAACGGCCGCGCGCGATCGGCGGCGGCGAAGCGCAGCCCGTTGATCTCGGCGCGATAATGGACAGGGCCGCCGAACCAGGCCGCCCGGCGGTCGGCGACCGCGTCGGGCGGCCCGCGCAGCCAGACCTCGACCGGCGCCAACGACGCGGCCCCGGTCGCGCGGCGGCAGATCTCGACCAGGAAGCCCAGCTCGCCATCGGCCAACGCCCGCGGCGGCCCGCCGCTGTGGGCCGGCCAGACGTACACCACGCGCAGGTCGCCGTTGGCCTCGGGCCGCAGGTCGACGCGCTCGGGCGCCATCATGCGTTTGTAGGTCGAGATGACCGAGAGCGCCGCGTCGACGCGCGCGCTGCTGAGCACCGCCAGGATGAGCGGTTCGGTCACCTCGGCCTTGATCTGCTCGATCAGGCGCAGCCCGGCCAGCGGATCGCCCAGCGCGTCGGCGATGGTCGCCCAGAGCGCGAAGTAATCGGCCACCGGCACCCGGCGGCTGCTGCGATCGAACAGCCGCGAGGGCAGCCCGGCCGCCGCGAGCACCGCCGCCGGCGCCACGCCCAGCTCGCGCAGGGCGTCGGTCAACCCGACCGGGATCCTACACCCCAGCGGCGAGTTCATGGCTCGGGCTCGGAAAGCTGGTGCGCATCATGGCATCCCAAAGGCGATCGCTCATCAGCGCGCGCTGGGTGAGCAGCAGGCGCGCCGACGGGCTGACCGGATAGCGCGCTTTGGGGCGGCGGGCGAGCACCGCGCGCTCGATCGCGCGGGCCACATCGTCGGGCGTGCCGGCCAGCTTCGCCAACATGCCTTTCTCGTACAGGTCATGGGTCGCCTTGGCAATGGCGTCGTGGAAGCCGTCGTAGGCGCGATCGCCTTCGGTGATCATCGCGCTCGACGCGGCCTCGCTGAAGCCGGACTTGATGAGGCCGGGCTCGATGAGCACCACCGCGATGCCAAAGCCGCGCACCTCAAAGCGCAGCGCATCGCTCAGCGCCTCGATGGCGTATTTGGTGGCGTGATAGAAGCCGCCGCCGGGAAACGTCAGCCGCCCGCCCATCGAGCTGAGGTTGATGATGCGCCCTGCGCCGCGGCGCCGCATGCCGGGCAGCACGCGTTGGATCAGCTCGATGGGCCCGAAGACGTTGGTGGCAAACTGCCGGTTGACGCGGTCCATCGGCACCGCTTCGATCGCGCCCGCCTGACAGTAGCCGGCGTTGTTGACCAGCACGCCCACCCCGCCATGCCGTGCTTCGATGGTGGCCACGGCCGTCGCCATCGAGTCCGAGTCGGTGACATCAAGCGCCAGCGTCCGGCACCCGGCGCGCGCCAGCTCATGCAGCGTCTCCGGCCGGCGCGCGGTCGCGTAGACCACCCACCCATGCCGCTCGGCGCCGGCGGCCAGCCGCAGCGCGGTCGCCTTGCCAATGCCCGAGCTGCACCCGGTGATGAGGATCGCTTGCTTCTCCGAGGGGGACTGCTTCGCCATTTCGGCCTCACTTTCATCGTCAGGTGGGCCGAATCTAGCCACCACGGGCCGCGACGTCCTCGCACGACACGCCAATGCGCTCGCCAAACGCGCCAAACGCGACGCGCCCCGGCCGCCACGCCGCGATCGCCAACCAGCCAGTCGACGAGACCCTG
>JAGQJJ010000259.1 GCA_020430675.1 Myxococcales bacterium | reverse complement strand
CGGCGGCCGCGCAGCCTGGGTCTTCGGGGAAGTCGACGCGGCCGTCATCGTCATTGTCGAGCCCGTCGGCACAGGCGGCGACGTCGGGATCGATCTCGTCATCGTCGTCGAGGCTGCTGCAGCCGGGGTCAAGCGGGTAGTCGATCGCGCCGTCGCCGTCGTTGTCGAGCCCATCGAAGCAAGCGGGCGGCGGCGCGGCGTCGGGCTTCATGTCGGGCTCGGCGTCGAGCACCGCGTCGACCACCGCGTCGGGCGCGGCGTCGGGCGGCAGCGCGTCGGCCACCGCATCGGGCTGGGCGGCATCAGGCAGCGCTTGGTCCGCCACCGGCCCATCGACCGCGCTGTCGACGATGATCACCACTGGCGGCGCGCCGTCGGCGCCCTCTTCCCCGTCATCGCAGCCAACGACGGCCAGCAGGCTGACGAACAGCACCGCGTATCGCACGAGCATCCCTCCCCGCAGCCGGCGCGAGAGTAGGCCAACCGCCTCGCGGAGTCCATGGGCGATGGATCGTCCGGCGGCCTCATGCGTGCATCGCCGGACGCGCGGCCGATCATGAGGTTTCCCTCCGCGCCGGGCCGTGCGATCGTGGCGCGGACGTCCATGGGCGCTCGAACGGCGCTCGCAAGAAGGAGATGCCGAATGGGTCTGACCGCGCACCGCCCTCGCCCACTGCTCGCCCTCGCTGCCCTCACCTGCCTCTGCACCCTGCGCCCCGCCGTCGCCGAAGAGCCCGGCGAGCAGGTCCGCCTCTCCCTCGAACGTTATGGCCGCCTCATGCGGATCGCCGAGCGCGCCGACGGCCCCCGCATCACCTGGGGCCGCGGCACGGTGCGGGTCGAGCTGGCTGGCGAGCCGGGCCGGCCCGCCGAGGTCACCGTCGAATCGCGCGTCACCCTGACCGGCGGCGGCACCGCCGAGGTGCCCCTGCTGCCGGCCCACGCGGTGCTGCGCAGCGGCACGGTCGATGGCAACGAGATGACCCTGCTGCCCTCGGCCGGCGTGCATGTCGCGCTGCTCGAAGGCAATGAGACCGTCAACGTGCGCCTGGTCTACGCCGTCAACGCCGAGACCGGCGACGACGGCAGCCCCTTCCTTCTCGTGCCCCTGCCGCCCGTGCCCGGCGCGGCGCTCACCGTCGACGGCGTCAGCGCCGCCAGCTCGGTCTGGCCCGGCGTCGACGTGCAGCGCAACGGCGGCCGCCTGACCGCCGACCTGCCCGCCACGCCGGCGGTTGTCGTGCGCTCGGGCGGCGACGGCACCGGAGAATCGGTGCGCCGCGCCGGGTTCACCATGCGCCCCGACGCCAGCGGCGACGGCGTCGACGTGCAGGCTGAGATCGAGGTGCAGGTCGACGGCCAGAAGGGCACCGTGCGGCTGGCCCAGGCCGGCTCGGCGCTGATCGACGTGCGCGAAGGCAACGCCCCGCTGGCCACCCGGGTCGTCGACGGCTGGCACACCGCCATCCTCAACGGCCGCGGTCGCCACAGCATCACGGCGCGCTTCCGCCTCGCCATCGACCGCACGCAGGGCCAGCCGCAGGTCCGGCTGAACCCCGACAACGCGCCCATCGCCCAGGTCACCCTCACCGTGCCCGGCAAGCGTGAGATCACCATCGAGCCGCCGGTGCCGCTCGCCACCGCCGTCAGCGGCGACGGCGACCGCGCCGAGACCCGCGCCTCGGCCTGGCTGCCGCCGCGCGACGAGGTCATCTTGAAGTGGACGGAAGCCCGCGCCGCGCCCGAGACCAAGGTGCGCGTCAACACCGAGACCTTCCAGCTCTTGACCCTTGAAGAAGGCGTGCTGCGCTCGCGCGTGCTGGCCCGCTACGACGTCATCTACGGCAAGCTCAAGGAGCTGCCCATCGAGCTGCCCGCCGGCGTCGTGCCCTACAAGGTCATCGGCGATGGCATCGAAGACTGGCGCGTGCTCGCCGCCGACGGCGACACCCCGCGGCATGTGCTGGTCATCCTGGGCCGCGAGCTGGAGGGCAAGTTTGCCCTCGAACTGCAAATCGAACAGCCGGTCGCGCCCAAGGAGGGCACCCCGATCGACCTGCCGCTGGTGCACCCGATGGTGCGCGAGAACATCGTCATCCGGCAGCAGGGCGTGGTCGCGCTGTTCGATGGCGACAAGGTCGGCTTCGCGCCCGCCACCGCCGAGGGCTACAACAAGGTCGGCCAGGACGCGCTGCCGGCCGATGTGCGGCAGGAGCTACGCGACAAGGTCAATCAGGCGTTCAAGCACCTCGACGTGCCCGGCCCCATCCGCACCTCGGTCGCCGCGGCCAAGGCGCGGGACATCCGCTTCGACGCCCGCGTCGACACGCTGTACCTGGTGCGCGAGGGCTCGCTGACCGCCCAGGCCTCGGCGCTGGTCGAGATCAAGTCCGGCCGCGCCGACAAGCTGCACATCTCGGTGCCCGAAGACGTGGCCGAGCCGCGGGTCAGCGGGCCCAGCCTCAACAAGGTCGAACCCGACGAGAGCTTCGACGCCGGCGCCGGGCGCAAGGCGTTTGCGGTGACCTTCACCCAGGCCCTCGAAGGCGCGGTGCTGCTCGACATCGAGTTCGAGCGCGTCCTGAAGAAAGAAGACACCGGCCCGCGCCCGCTGCCCGGCATCCGCATCCATGGCGCCGAGGTCGAGTCGGGCAGCCTGGGCATCGCCTACGAGGCCGGCATGGCGGTCGAAGCCGGCGAGGCCAAGGACGTGCGCCGCATCCCGGTCACCGAGCTGCCCAAGGCCGTGCGCCTGCGCAGCGACCTCGAAGTGCGCCTCGCCTGGAAGTACACCTACGCGCCCTGGGAGCTGGCGGTCGCGGTCAAGAGCTACGGCACCGTCGAGACGCTCAAGGCCGAAGCCGAGCAGGTGCGCCTGATGACCCATGTGCTCGAGAGCGGGCACATCATCAGCCGCGCGACCTACGCCGTGGCCAACGACGACAACCAGTACCTGCACCTGACGCTGCCCGAAGAGGCCACCGTGCTGCGGGTCACGGCCGATGGCGAGAAGATCAAGGCCGGTCGCGACGAAGCGGGCGACATCACCATCCCGCTGCCCAAGAACCGCCGCACGCTGGTCGCCATCACCTACGAGGTGCGCCGCGATGCGCTGGGCCTGTTCAGCGCCATCGACCTCGCCGCCCCGCGCGCCGACGTGCGCAGCCGCGACCTGCAATGGCTGGTGCGCGTGCCCGCCGACCTGGGCGTGCTGCGGGTCAGCACCGACCTCAAGCGCGCCGAGCCCTATACCTGGAACCCGATCGAAGGCGACGGCGCCGATGAGCTGCCGCGCGACGAGGCCGACCAGGCGCTCGTCTTCACGCAGCCGGTCAACGAGGCCAAGGCGCCCATCGCCGTGGCCCTCACCCTGGCCGGCGCGCTGGGCGAAGGCGCCGGCACCTTCCTGCTCGTGCTCGCCCTCATCGCGCTGGTCATCGTCACCCGCCACCGCGCCGTGCGCAAACCGTGGCGCACCCGCGACACCGTGCTGATCGTCATCGGCGTCGGCGCGCTGCTGCTCAAAGCCATCGGCTGGGACTTCGAGGTCGGCGAGGGCATCGTGCTGCTGGTCGTGCTGACCGTCGTCGGCCTCGTCTCGCACCGCATGGCGCGCGGCGCGGAGACGAAGTGATGCGCCGCAAGCGCGCCGCCGTCGGCGCCGTGCTCGTGGTGGCTTTGGCGCTGGGCGGCCTGTTCTTCGCCTGCGCCGAGCGATCCGCCGAAGCGCCGCCGGCGCCCGAGATGGTCACCAAGTCGGCGCCGGGCGGCGGGGAAGGGGCGGCGGCGAATCAAGCCGCGCCGGCCAAGATCGTCATCGGCGATCTGCGCCAGGAAGCCCAGAACGACAATTTCCGAGCGCCCGCCGAAGACGCACCCGCGGCTGCGCCCGAGCCCGAGCCGATGCCGGTCACCAGCACGGTCGCGCCGGCCACGCCCGCGGCGATTCCGGTGATGAAACCCCAGGCTCAACGCGGCCCCATCGGCGGCAAGCTCGGCGGCGAGGCCGAAGGCTTCGGCCGCATCCACGGCACGGGCGGCATTGACGCCGGCGGCGACGCCGGCGGCCAGGGATGGCAGGCGACCACGGGCGAGGCCTTCGATCAGAAGGTGCTGCCGCTCGGCCGCACGTCGGCGCGCGAGGACAACCTGCGCGGGCTTGACGGCCTCGAAGACCTGCTGGAAGCCGACGCACCCCCGCCGCCGCCGCCCCGGCCGGTCCAGCTCGCGCAGGCGGAACGCATTGTCATCACCGAGAAGCTCGACAAGGCGCCCGAGCGCGACGCGACCAAGTCGTCGGGGCAGTTCAAGGAATACGGCTACCTCGAAGAACAGGAAGAGTCCCGCCGCGGCGAAGGCGAGCGCCGCAGCCGCGCGGCGAAGAAGGCCGCCGTCGAGCGCAAGGTCAAGGCGAAGCGCGGCAAGTACGAGTTCGAGCGGCTGAAGAACCTGGAGGCCGACGAGGCGCCCGATGACTCCGAAGAGGAGAAGGCCGACGAGCGGTCGGTGGACGTCGACGTCGACGGCGAGCCCGACGACGATGACCGCTCGGTGGCCGGCCTGGTTGATGGCAAGCGCGCCGACCGGCTCAAGGACGTCGGCATCCACAAGGCCCTCGGCTCCAAGCTCGCCAAGGGGCGCTTCACCCTGGCGCTGACCGACGAAGACGGCCGAGACGTCGACCTGCCCGAAGACCGCCTGCGCTGGGTCAAACCCTTCCAGTTCATGCCGCATATGGCCTATTTCGAGAACACCTACCTGGGTGGCAACGCGGCCTACGCCGAGCGCATGCGGCGGCTCGACGAGTCGTTCTCAGAGGGCTCGCGGCCCTACGCGCTCGCCCGGCTGCCCAAGCAGGGCTTCGACCCGCCCATCGACGCCGGCCTCGCGCTCGACGTGGCGCTCGACCAGCGCGGCTTCGACAAGCCCGGCCGCGTATTCTTGCAGGTCGGCCTGCAGGGCAGCCGGCGCTTCGGCTGGCGTCGCCCGCCGCTCGACGTGGCGCTGGTGGTCGATCGCCCGGTGCTCGAAGGCGGCACCGAAGCGCTGCTTGAGACCGCCACCGCGCTCACGCGCCGCCTCGGCCCGCAGGACCGCCTCGCCGTCTTCCTCGCCGGCGCCCAGCCGGTCGAGCTGACCCCGCCCAGCCCGCTGCGCGACCTGCGACTGAGCCTGGGGCGGCAGATCGAGACGCTTGAGCCCCCACCCGCCGGCGGCGCGGGCGATCTGGCCGCCGCGATGGCCGCCGCCGGCGCCGCCCTGCAACGCGCGGCCGGTGATCAGGCGCGCATCCCCGGCACCCAGACCGTGCTGCTGTTGACCCGCGGCGGCGACGACGGGCGCATCGGCCTCGCCAGCCAGGCCGCCCATGGCCTCACGGTGCAGGGCGCCGTCACCTCGGTCATCGCGCTCGACGACACCCGCGGCTGGTGGTCGACGGCCAGCGCCGGCCACGGCAACTTCCACCGCGCCGTCGAGGGCCAGATCGCCGCCACCGTTGAAGAAGAGCTGAGCAGCATCTCGAAGGTCATCGCCCGCCTGCTGCGCATCAACGTGCGCCTCGCCCCGCACGTCGAAGCCATCCGCATCGTCGGCAGCCGCCTGCTGGAGCAGACCGAGGTCGCCCAGGTCAAGGCCCGCGAAGAGGCCACCGACCGCAACCTGAGCAAGACCCTCGGCGTGGCCGCCGACCGCGGCGACGATGACGACGGCCTGCAGACCGTGATCCCGTACTTCTATGGCGGCGATGCCCACGTCATCTTGATCGAGCTGTGGGTCGAGAAGCCCGGCCCGGTCGCCGACGTGAGCCTCAAGTACAAAGACATGGTCGAGCTGACCAACGCCACCGCCCGCGCCAGCGCCGAGCTGTCGTCGGTGCCGCGCCCGCCCACGCCCGCCGAGCGCATGGTCCGCCGCAACGTGCGCGGCTTCAAGCTGGCCGAGGCGCTCGATCAGGCTGCGGCCAGCGCCGCCGCCGCCGACGCCCGCGGCGCGTTGCAGGCGCTCGCCCAGGCCGACACCCTCGCCGCCGGCACCGACCGCCGCCTCGTCGCCGGCCTGCGCACGCTGGTGCAGGAACGCGGCGCCGGCCCGCTGACCGCCGAAGCGCTGCGCATCGCCCGCGAGCGCCGGTTGGGCCACTCCGAGTGAACTCCGCTTTCCTTGCTTCGGCGCCGTTCTCGCGGATACCCCAAGCGCGGCCCTGAACTCCCGCGGGTCCCGCCG
>JAGQJJ010000258.1 GCA_020430675.1 Myxococcales bacterium | reverse complement strand
GAGCGCGTGGTCGAAGCGCCGCCGACAACCGGCGCGCTGGGCGGTCAGGTGCTCGACGCCACCACGAAGAAGCCGATCAGCGGCGCGCGGGTCGACTATACCGACGCCGGGCGCGCGGCCCAGCTCACCGACGCCGAGGGGCGGTTCGCCGGTTATCTGCTGCCCGCGGGCGCGCACGCGCTGCGCGTCTCGGCCGAGGGCTATCACCCGGCCACCGCCAACGCCATGGTGCTCGCAGGCGGCGACGTGGTGCTCGACGTCGCGCTCACCGCCGATCCCGCCGCGCGCAAACCCGCCGAGCCGCCGCCACCCGCCGAGTGTCCGCCCGCGGCGCCAGCGAAGCCGGCGAAGCCCGAGAAGCCCGAGAAGCCCGAGAGGTTCGCGCCCGAGCGCCCGGCCCGCAAGCCGCGCGGGCTGGTCGACGTCAGCCCCAAGCGCATCCGCCTGCGCCGCGGCCTGACCTTCACGCCCGGTACCGCGAAGCTCACCGCGGCCGATCGCGAGGTGCTCGATGCACTGGCCAAGGCGCTCGCGGACCAGCCGAAGATCAACCGCGTGCGCATCGCCGCCCACACCGACAACCGCGGCGAGCACGACGCGCTGATCCGGTTGAGCAACGATCGGGCCCGATCGGTACAGTCTTACCTGGTCCAGCGCGGCGTGGCCGCTGCGCGTCTGCAGGCCCGCGGCTTCGGCCCCGACAAGCCGGTCGCCCCGAACCTGACGGCGCGCGGTCGCGCCCGCAACGATCGCGTCGAGTTCCTCGTGCTGTCGGGTCGGTGAACATGCGCCTCCAGCTCTTCTTTGCGCTTGGCGTCGTCTGCCTCGTCGGCTGCGGTCGCACGTCGATCGAGTGCGCCACCCATCAGGATTGCGACGACCAGCAGGCCTGCGTCGGCGGCCAATGCCTCGGCGGCCCGGCCTGCGTCGAGGGCCTCTGCCCCACGGGCCGCGTCTGCGTGGCCCAGGTCTGCGTCGACGAAGCCGCCATGCCCGAGGGGTGCGGGCCAAACGCGCCCTGCCCGGCCGGCGTGGCCTGCGTCGACGGCGTCTGCATCGTCGATTGCACCCTGGGCGGCTGCACCCCGCGCTGCGACGGCGGCGCGTGCTCAGATGCCTCGGGGCCCTGCTTTGAAGACGCCGTCTGCGGCGCCGGCTTCGTTTGTGACTTCGGCGAGTGCCGCCCCGGCTGCCGCCGCGACGCCGGCTGCCCCGACGGCCAGCAATGCGGCCAGGACGGCCAGTGCTTCACCCCGCAGGGCTGCCGCCGCGACGTCGACTGCTCGTTGCCGCTGCACTGCGCGCCCGAGGGCGCGTGCGTCGAGTGCGTCGGCGACCGCGACTGCGCCACCGGCTTCGTCTGCGCCGAGCGCGTCTGCCGGCCCGCGCCCGAATGCGCCGCCGACGAGGACTGCCCGGTCAGCTTCGTCTGCGCCGACGCGCGATGCGTGCCCGGCGAGGGTTGCCGCGGCGATCGCGACTGCCCCGCGGGCCAGCTCTGCGTGGGCGGGCAATGCGTCGCCGGCGGCTGCCAGTCCGACCAGGAATGCGCCCGCGGCGAGGTCTGCCGCGAAGGCGAATGTGTCTCGCTCGCCATCTGCCAGGTCGACGCCGACTGTCCGCCCGAGTTTGAGTGCACAGATGGCCAATGCCGCTTCGCGCCCGAATGCCTCGCCGATCGCGACTGCGCGCCGGGCTTCGTGTGCGACGAGCGCCGCTGCGTCGAAGCGGTGGCCTGCCGCGCCGATGGCGACTGCCCGGTGGGGTTCCTGTGCCGCGACGGCCAATGCCAGTTCGGCCCCGAATGCCTCGACGCGGGCGATTGCCCGCCGCGCTTCGATTGCCAGGGCGGCCTCTGCGTGGCCCAGCCCGAGTGTCGCCGGGACGCCGACTGCCCGAACGGTGTCTGCACCGATGGCCAATGCGTCGCCGCCCCGGAGTGCCGCGACGAGCGCGACTGCCCGTTTGGCACGCGCTGCCAGGGCGGGCGCTGCATCTTTGTGCCCGATTGCCGCTTCAACGCCGACTGCCCGGCTGGCGAGCGCTGCATCGACGACCGCTGCGCCGCCGCCTGCGAGGGCGACGCCGACTGCCCGCGCGACACCGTCTGCCGGGACGGCTTCTGCCTGCCGCGCACCTGCGCGGTCGACGCCGAGTGCGCGCCGCCGCTCGGCTGCGTGCGCGGCGATTGCGTGGCCGTCGAATGCCGCGACGCCCGCGACTGCCCGCTCGGCGCCGAGCGCCGCGGCAACCGCTGTTTCACGCCCGCCAACTGCGCGGCCGACGACGACTGCGTGCCCGGCAGCCGGTGCCTCGACGGCGCCTGCGTGGCCGTGGGCTGCCTGACCGACCGCGAATGCGCCGCCGATGAGCAATGCGAGTTCGGCCGCTGCGTGCTGGCCCACTGCGAGGCCGACGGCGAGTGCGGCCCGGGCGTCGAGTGCGTGATCGGCCTCTGCGTGCCCCAGATGGTCTGCGCCGGCATCAACGAATGCCCCAATCCGCTGCGCTGCATCGACGGTCGCTGCCGGCTCGGCCAGCAATGCGAGCTCGACGTCGAGTGTCCCAACGGCGACGAATGCATCTTCGGCCTGTGTGGCGAGGTGCCACCGCCCCAGTGCGCGCGCGACGCCGACTGCGGCGCTGGACGCGTCTGCACGCTGGGCCGATGCGTGGCCGGCCAGGACAACCGCTGCGTGCGCGATGGCCAATGCGGCGAGGGCTTCGTCTGCGACGGCGGGCGCTGCGTGGCCATCGGCTGCCTCGTCGACGCGCAATGCGCGCCGGGCCAGGTCTGCGAGGGCGGCGTCTGCGTGGCCGCGCCCATGTGCCGCGCCGACGCCGACTGCCGGCCGGGCGAGGTCTGCCGCGCGGGTCAATGCGTCTTCACCGGCGAGTGCCGCGCCGACGCCGACTGCCCGGCGGGCCTGGACTGCGTCGACTTCCGCTGCGTGCCGATCGATGCCTGCGACGCCAACCGCCCGTGCCCCGCCGGCCAGCAATGCGTCGGCGGCCAGTGCGTGCCCGACGGCGCCTGCCGCCTCGACGCCGACTGTCCCGGTGGGCGCTGCCGCAACGGCGTCTGCGGGCCGCTTTGCCTCGCCGACCGCGAATGCAACTTCGGCGAGGCCTGCCGCGCCGGCCAATGCGTCTTCACCGGCGAGTGCCGCTTCGACGACGACTGCCCCGCGGGCCTGATCTGCAGCGACCTGCGCTGCGAGCCGCCGCCGCCCGAATGCCGCGTCGGCGCCGATTGTGGCCCCGGCTTCGAGTGCGTGCGCGGCGCCTGCGTTTTTGTCGGCGAATGCGACATCGCCGCCGACTGCGCGCCCGGCGAGGACTGCGTGGCCTTCCTGTGCGTGCCCGCCGTGCAATGCGACCAGAACCGGCCTTGCGGCCCCGGCGAGGTCTGCTTCGAGGGCTTCTGCGTGTTCCGCGGCGAGTGTCGCGTCGACCGCGACTGCCCGGCCGGCGAGAGCTGCGTCGACTTCGTCTGCGTGCCCACCGGCCGCTGCGCCTTCGACGCCGACTGCCCACGCGGCCAGGTCTGCGACCCGCTCAACCGCCTCTGCGTCGACGACGGCATCTGCCTCGCCGACGCCGAGTGCGCCCGCGACGAGCGCTGCATCGGCGGCCTGTGCCGCCCGGCCGACGCCTGCCGCGATGACAGCGATTGCACCGAAGATCGCTACTGCGACCCGCAGGTCGATCTGTGCCGCCCGCGTCCGGCCTGCTTCGGCGACGGCGACTGCGCCCGTGACGAACGCTGCGACGGCGGCGTCTGCGTGCCCACCCTCTGCGCCGCCGACGCCGATTGCCCCGCCGGCCATCGCTGCGCGGCCGGGCGCTGCATCCCACCGATCTTCTGCGCCCGCGACGCCGATTGCCCGCTGCCCGAGCAGATCTGCGACGCCGGGGTGTGCAGCGTGCCCGGCGGTTGCCGCAACGACGCCGACTGCGGGCCCCTCGAAGCCTGCATCGGCGGCGCCTGCGTGTTTGTGCCGCCGCCCGAATGCGCCCGTGACGTCGACTGCGCCGCCGGCGAGGTCTGCGAGTTCGGCTTCTGCACGGCGCCCGCCGGCTGCCGCGCCGACGCCGAGTGCGCCGGCGACCTGATCTGCCGCGGCGGCGTCTGCGTCGCCCCGCCCGCCGAGTGCCGCGTCGACCTCGACTGCGCCGCGGGCAGCGTCTGCGCCGGCGGCGTCTGCGTCGTGCGCCCCGGAAGCTGCCGCGCCGACGCCGACTGCCCGCTTGGCCAGCTCTGCGACGCACGCCTCTGCCTCGAAGGCTGCCGCGCCCAGAACCCGCGCTGCCTGCCGGGCCAGATGTGCACCAACGGCCTGTGTCGCGACCTCGAACCCGATTGCGTCGAAGACGCCGATTGCCCGGCGGGCCAGCGCTGCGATCAAGCCACGCTCGCCTGCGTGCCCGGCTGCCGCGCCGACGCCGACTGCCTCGCCGGGCTGAGCTGCGTCGCCGGCCAGTGCGTCCGGCTCGGTCAGTGCCGCGTCGATGCCGATTGCCGGCCGGGCCAGCGTTGCCTCGACGGCGCCTGCGCCGGCCAGCCGCTCGACTGCCAGGTCGACGCCGACTGCGGCCCCGGCGAGCGCTGCGCCAACGGCCTGTGCGTGCTCGCCGGCTGCTTGGATGACGGCGATTGCCCGGCCGGCACCGCCTGCGTCAACGGCTCGTGCCAGGCCGCGGGCGCCTGCGACGGCGTGCCGATCACCGAGATCGGCCCCGCCGGCGGCGACTTTGCGATCGACACCCGCGCCAGCGCGTCGGCGACCATCGGCGGTTGCGCGGGCGCCGGCCCCGAGCAGATCTTCCGCCTCACCCTCGACCGCCGGGCCCGCGTCATCCTCGAGACGCAGAACGCCCTCGACGGCTACGACACCGTGCTCTACCTGCGCGGCGCCTGCGACGCCGAGGCCTCCGAGATCGACTGCAACGACGACGCCCCCGGCCTGGGCCTCAACTCGCGCCTCGATCTGCCCGAGTTGGGGCCGGGCGTCTTCTACGTCTTTGCCGACAGCTTCCGCGAACCCGGGCGCGCCCAGCTCACCGTGCGGGTCTCGGTCGACGCCGAATGCCAGATCGACGCCGATTGTGGCGCCGGCCGTTGCGTGGGCGGCTTCTGCCAGGGCGAATGCGCCGCCGACGCCGACTGCGGGGCCGGGCGCGTCTGCCTCGGCGACCGCTGCTTCGACGGCGTGCGCTGCCGCGTCGATCGTGACTGCGCCGACGGCGGCATCTGCGTCGACACCCTCTGCCGCGCGCCCCAATGCGCCGCGGATGACGACTGCGCCGCCGGCCTCATCTGCGACGGCGGGCGTTGCAGCCAGCCGCGCTGCGCCGACGACCGCAACTGCCTGCCCGGCCTGCTCTGCGAGGGCGGTCGCTGCGTCGACGGCCAGGGCCGCTGCCGCATCGACTTCAGCTGCCCCGGCCTGGCCATCTGCCTCGACGGCCAATGCGTCGACGCCGAATGCGTGCGCAACGACCAGTGCCCGGCCGGCGAGCAGTGCACGGACGGCCGCTGCGTCGCGCCGCCCGCCGGGTGCGTCTTCGACGTCGAATGCGCCAACGCGGCGCAGATTTGCGAAGACGGCCAATGCCAGGCGGCGGTGGGCTGCGTCGACATCGACGACTGCCCGGCCAACAACGCCTGCGTTGGCGGCCAATGCGCCGCGCCGGTGGCCTGCCAGGGCAACCGCGTGTGCCGCCAGATCGCCCCGATCTTCGTCTGCGTCGATGGCGCCTGCCGCTCGCCGTTTGCCCAGTGCGCGCGCAATTCCGACTGCGGCGCCGGCCAGAGCTGCGCCTTCGGGGTCTGCGCGCCCCTCGCCAGCCCCGAGTGTGTCCGCGATTCCCATTGCCCCGCGGGCCAACTCTGCGCCGCCCAGCAGTGCGTCGCCGCGCCCTGACCGGCGCCCCGAGGATGCCCCCGATGTCCCGATTCTTTGTCATCCGCCCGCTGCTTCTCGGCTTGCTCTTGGTCGCGCTCGGCGCCTGCTCCGACCCGACGACCGACGCGCCCGACGCCCGGCGCGGGGGCAGCGAAGACGCCAGCGGCGACATCATCGCGCTCGACGCCGCGCGCCTCGACCGGGGGCCGCAGAACGACGCCCTCATCGGCGACGCCGCGCCCGACCAGGCGGTCGATGCGGCGCCCGATCAAGCGGTGGATGCGGCGCTTGACATGGCCTTGCCACTCGACCAATCGGTC